>JAGOXX010000146.1 GCA_018059485.1 Aeromonadaceae bacterium
CGCGAGCGTTGGACACTGCTGGACTTCACCCCGGCCGCCCTCGCCGCCCTCTGTCGCCATGCCAGTCGCCTGTGTGACCATCAGGAGTGGCTCTCTCTGTCCGAGATACAGCTCAGTGCCATCATGCGCATGGCGGACAGCCTAGCCCGCGAAATGGAAGCCGAAACCGTGACTGATGAGCATATCCGGTTGGCCCTTGAAGAGCAGGACTACCGCCTAAATTATCTGGTTGAACAGTCTGATCAGGGCGTCATTGACGGCCAGATTCTGTTGCAAACCGATGGTGAGGAGATCGGCCAGATCAATGGTCTGTCCGTCATTCAGGTCTCGGGTCATCCCTATGATTTTGGCGAACCTGTACGTCTCACCGCGACCGTGCACCTGGGCGATGGCGACATTGCGGATGTCGAACGAAAAGCTGAGCTGGCTGGCCATATCCACGCCAAGGCGATGATGATCATTCATGGTTATCTCTCCAACAAATTTGGTGCAGAAACCCCCTCGCCGCTCTCTGCCAATCTGGTGTTCGAGCAGTCCTATCATGAGATCGATGGTGACAGCGCCTCTCTGACCGGCCTGTGCGCCCTCCTCTCTGCCCTCGCCCGCCAGCCCATCTATCAACACTTTGCCGTCACCGGCGCGGTCGATCAGTTCGGCAATGTGCAGGCGGTAGGTGGTGTGAACGAGAAGATTGAAGGCTTCTTCCGGGTGTGCAAGATCCATGGCATCACAGGCAAGCAAGGCATCATTCTGCCGGGCACCAACATCCAGCAGTTGAACCTATCCGACGAGGTGATTGCCGCCGTCGAAGCAGGTCAGTTCCACATTCATCCGGTGGACCATGTGGAAGAGGCCATCGAGCTGCTGACTGGCTGTGTAGCGGGTGAGCCGGACATGCCGGATACCCTGTTTGGCCGGATCCAGCAGCGACTGGACGAACTGAATGGCACCGCGTTCAAGGGGGGCTTGATCCGCCGCCTGCTGGGCCGGTTGTTCAGCCTGTAATAAAGAAGAGATCGGAGTTGTTTAGCGCACAAGTGTACGCTAAATTGGCCCGGCTTTGACCCATATGAAGGATAAACAGCGTGACCGTAGACAATACCACCATTGATCCCCGCCTTTCCCTGTGTGAACAAGGCAAAGACTCGTTTACCCGTGAAGAGCTGCTCGCCTGCAGCCGTGGCGAATTATTTGGTGAGGGTAACAGTCAGCTGCCCGCCCCCAACATGTTGATGATGGATCGCATCGTCAAGATCAACGACAACGGTGGTGAGCATGGCAAGGGCGAGATCCTGGCAGAGCTCGACATTACGCCGGACCTCTGGTTCTTTGACTGCCATTTCCCGGGTGACCCCGTTATGCCAGGCTGTCTGGGTCTGGATGCAATGTGGCAACTGGTCGGCTTCTTCCTCGGCTGGAAAGGCGGTCCGGGTAAAGGCCGTGCACTGGGTGTGGGTGAAGTGAAATTCACTGGCCAGATCCTGCCGACCGCCAAGAAAGTGACCTACAAGATCACCTTCAAGCGCGTCATCAACCGCAAGCTGGTCATGGGGATCGCCGATGGCGTCGTGGAAGTCGATGGCCGTCCCATCTATAGCGCCAGCGATCTGAAAGTGGGTCTGTTCAAAGATACCACTGCATTCTGATCGACTGATTTAGTGGTAACGTAAAGGGGCCTCAATGGCCCCTTTCCTTTTGTAATGAGTGATGAAGTACCAATTACTTCATGAAGAGGCCTGAACCCCGCCCTTCCATGGCGTCTCGCCAACCACCAAGCCAATGCCCTCGGGCATCCAGGCATTGGTACGGACACGCTTCTTTCTGTTTGCCGACCACGCCAGCCTGATAACCACGAGCGCGAGCTCTTTCCAGACGGTCCCGTTTTTGTCTCTTCATCATCTACGACCCTCTTCGTGGAACAAAAAAAGCGACCAATTTTTCATCGGTCGCTTTCATCTTTACCCCACGAGATGGGCAGGGTCAAACAAAAAATGTCATGCTATCCGGTCATTGTGACACAAGACACTGAACCACATTAATTTTTAGTGACATCCCATTTTATCGTTGGTAACGGCGCAGCCAAGTAAACGGCAGGGCCAGCAGAGTCAACCAGAACAGGCTGCCACCACCACTGCCACCATCCTGACCAGTCTGGTTATTGACCGGCGCATTCGCGACCACATAGCTGGCGGGTTCATTGTTCTTGTAGTCTGCGATAGCGGGCTCCAGCTTGACACTGACCACGGTGGCATTGCTGCGGTTATTCAGATCGCTCTCGCTGTTATAGCGAAAAGCCGTCGCAGCGACAGTACCGTCAGTGCTGATGCCGCTGGCATACGCGATGTGATAGTAGTAGCCTTTCTGATCGCATTTTTTGGCACCTGCATCATCCAGCCCGCAGATGAGGTCGTTCAGATACCAATTTTTACCGGTCGCGGCGTTGAGCAGGAAACCTTCCTGCATGCGGTTGGTGCCATTGACCACAGGTTGGGTCTGGTGACGAGAGTCACGCCAGCCCACGACCATGTTGTGGTTGTTGATGGCGGCAGCTTCCGAGCCTGCACCGCTGATTGGGCTGTCTTGCAATGGCACACTCGCCGTCTGCTTGGTGTTCAAGTTGAAGACGAACATCTCGACCGGGCGGTTTTGACCCTTGTTGATGCGATAGCGCTGGTTGCCAATCACATAACCGTTGTCGTTGACCCCCACAGCCCAGCTGTGTTGCAGCTTGGCGTCATCCTTGCCCGGCTCGCCTTCGGCCAGCGGTATGGTCTGGGTGGTACCGACCTTGCCACCAGCCAGATCCAGCGTCCAGTATGCGGCCAGATTGCGGCCATCCAGATAGTTGCTGCCAATTTCACCGGTAGAGGAGTAGCCCACACCGTACAAGCTGCCATTGACGTTGCCAACCCCGAGGGCAGACGCCGTCTGGATCACTTCGTTACGGCCACGGGAATACTCGTTGGCCTGGATCAGCTTGTTGAAGGTACCAGTGCTGTTGAGCAACCAGAAGCTGGCCTGGGTGTTGAGGCCCGGGCAGTAGCGGTAGTCACCATACTGGCCGTCGTTACCGGCGAAGCACCAGTTGTAAGTCTCGGAATTGACGGCAATGGTCTTGCCGGTAGCGGCAGTGCCGGTCACCAGATACTGGTCATCGTCCAGTTTTTTGATGCTGGTCGGCACGCTCAGGCTGTGGGTAGTCGCGCCATCCTTGAGCTCAACTTTGGCCACACCTGCAACTTCAGCAAACGCAGTGCGCAGCTTGCCATCCATCTTGTAGCCGACACTGGTACCTGCGACGTCGCCCAAGGCGGTGATCAAACCATCAGTTTCGTTGCTGACTACGTCACCCACGTTGCTGCGCTGATCGGTTTTGGCCAGGAAGTCGGCACGCCACTGATACGCAAAGTTGCTCTTGTCGTTCCAGAAGGCGTTGCAAACCGAGTTGGAGAGCATGCAGCCCTGCTCAAAACGGAAACGATCGACCAGGAAGTCGGCGAAACGTACGGTCGAAAAGTGCTCGGCCATGTCGTTTTTGGTGTTGAACCCGATGAGCCCGTTGCCATCGGCACTGATCCCGCTGGCATAGCCTTTGACTTCATCATCAATGATTTTGAAAAAGGGGTCTTGTGCCGCCTGGGCATGCAGGCTAGCGCTGACCAGAATGGCCAGCATGGATAATTGCTTTTTCATCTACTTCCTTAGTCCTGATGTTTCAACGCTTCCAACTCCTCCCAACGGGAGAAGGCTTGTTCCAATGCAGCCTCTGCTGCATTCAG
>JAGOXX010000147.1 GCA_018059485.1 Aeromonadaceae bacterium
CAGGGTGGTTACTGGCTGTGTGATGAATATGGACCCTTTCTGATCCACGTCGATGGCCAGGGAAAAATCCTGAAAAAGTTTGGCCCCGAGGCGCAAGCGGGTGAGCAACAGGTGGCGGGCGGCTTGCCCTCGCTGCTGGCCTGGCGTCAGCCGAACCGTGGTTTTGAAGGGGTAGCTCGTCTGCCGTCGGGCAAGATCATCGCTGCCGTGCAAAGTACCCTGGATATCGAGGGTAAGACGGCCAAGTCGGCTACCTTCATCCGCCTGCTGGAGCTGGATCCGCAAACCGGCAAAACCCGTATGTTGGCCTATCCGCTGGAGGCGGGATTCTACAAGAAAAACAAGGATGCCAAGATCGGGGATCTGGTGGCGGTCGATGAGCAGACCCTGCTGGTGATCGAACAAGGCAAGGATAAAGACAAGCAGATGCACAACCGCATCTACCGGCTGGATCTGGCTCCGGCCTCGGATCTGAGTGGTCTGCAGATTGCCGGTAAGGCGCTGGAGTTCGCCGATGCCGAAGCATTGCACGCCGCCGGTGTGGTTCCGGTCGCTAAGCAGTTGCTGGTGGACTTGCAAAGCCTGGGTTGGAGCGCCGAGAAGGCAGAAGGGTTAACTCTGGTGGATAGCAAGACGCTGGCGGTGGCCAGTGACAATGATTTCGGTCTCGGGGTCAAGGTGAAGGAGAAGGTCGGCGATGCCAAGGATCCGACTGATTACAGCACCGATGGCAGTGGCAAGCTTCTGCTGGAAGGCAAGCCGGTTGCCAGCACCCTGAGCCTGAAACCGCTCACCGGTGACGAGGCCAGCTCGGCCCTCTGGTTGATTGGTCTGGACAAGCCGCTGCGTTAATTTCTTTGCTTGCGGGAATGGAGGGGCTGCGTTGGCAGCCCCTTTTTCATCGCACTGTCCCAATAACCTGTTGGGAATTAAGAGGGGTGGAGTCGTGGACGAAAAGCAGAGTGTTGGCGGCATGGATGCCGCCATCAAGCCTACACGTATGTATTCACGGCGTCTCTGCGGTCGTCCTGACTCCGGTTCACCAGGCTCAGGTGTGGTTATTACTCCGAGCAATGCCTAACTGGTACAACGCCCTTTGCATGGCGCCATGGCTGCTCATCTGGGAGTGATCAGAGAGCAGTACCCGCTGGCGTCTTGCGATCACAGAGGCGTTTGCCAGTCATTAACTTGTTGTTGTCACAACGAAATGGGAGCAATCACGCAAACTGTTTAGCACCGGTTGCGGCTCGGTGAGCAGGGGCGTAGGGTGAAGTCATAGCCCTGTCATCTGGTTGTGTCTTAATTGACACTCGAGTGTCATCAACCGGATCCCTAGCCACCCAAGGAGGCTGCCTATGGAGTGCGACGATCGCAAACTCTTCATTCTCGATACCAACGTTCTGCTGCATGAACCCCTCGCCATCTACTCCTTTCAGGAACACGACGTCGTCATCCCGATGACGGTGCTCGAAGAGCTCGACAACATCAAGGATCGCCAGAAGGATGTCAGCCGCGAAGCGCGGGTGGCCATTCGTACCATGGAAGATGTGTTCCGCGATGCCACACCGGAGCAGATCGCCGAAGGCATTTATCTGGGCAATCGGGTCGGCGAGAACTGTACCGGGCGCTTGTCCATCTTCGCCGACCACCATCTGCCGGAGGGGGAGGAGGTATTCACCAACAAGGAGAACGACAATCGCATCATCAATGCGGCCTTGTTCCTGCAGAAGAAGTACGCCAACCGCACCGTGGCTCTGGTGACCAAAGACATCAACATGCGCCTCAAGGCCAAGGGGGCCGGGCTCAAGCGGGTGGAGGATTACCGCACCGATCAGCTGATTGATGACATTCGCCTGCTGGCCAAGGGGTTCCAGAAGATCGAGGGGCAATTCTGGGATCAGGTGGGTGAGTGCGAGAGCGTCTCCTCGGGGCGGGATGTTTTCCATTGGGTCGATGAGAACCTGTTGCCAAACACCCACGTCAACCAGTACCTGATCGATGATTCGGACAACTTTGCCGGGCGCGTGCATGGGCGTGACGGCGGGCGGTTGCAGATCAAGGATCTGGGCTGGGAGCGGTTGATGGGGCGTCATGCCTGGGGAGTGAATCCCAAAAACATCTATCAGGCGATGGCTCTGGATGCCTTGCTGGATCCGACCCTGGATCTGGTGATCCTGACCGGGCCGGCCGGCAGCGGCAAAACCCTGCTGGCGATGGCGGCGGCGCTGGAGCTGGTGATCGAGCGGGGCATCTTCGAACGCATCATAGTCACCCGCAACACCCCGGAGATTGCCGAGAGCATCGGCTTCTTGCCGGGCACCGAGGAGGAGAAGATGCTGCCGTGGCTGGCGGCGGTGACCGACACCCTGGAGGTTCTGCACAAGCATGACTTGAGCAAGGAGAGCTCGCTTGACTACATCATGCAGAAGGCCAACATCCAGTTTAAATCGGTCAACTTCATGCGCGGCCGCAGTCTGCAGAATACCTTCGTGCTGCTGGATGAGTGCCAGAACATGACGCCATCCCAGCTCAAGACCATCATCACCCGCTGTGGAGAGGGAACCAAGCTGGTCTGCTCGGGGAACCTGTCGCAGATCGACTCTTCCTACCTGAGCCCGGTCACCTCGGGGCTCACCTATATCGTTGAACGGTTCAAAGACTTTGAAGGGAGTGCCAACCTCTATCTCAACGGCGTGGTACGCAGCCGCCTGGCGTCGTTCGCCGAAGAAAACCTCTAATTGCTCTGCTCAGTCGCAACCATGGCCCGCCCTAGATAGCGGGCCATGTCGTCATTGGCCTGGTTATCCAGTTCGCTAACATCCCCGCAGAAGCGGATTGTCCCATCCTGTAGCAGAGCGATGCGATCGGCGACTCCGCGCGCCTCCTCGGGGTGGTGGGAGATGAGCAGCACGCCGATCTGTTGCTCATGGGCCAGCCGGTGTACCTCGCGCAGCATCTCGTGACGCAGCGCTGGATCCAGCGCCGAGAATGGCTCGTCCAGCAGCAGGAAGGGTCGCTGGCGCACCAGGCAGCGCGCCAGGGCTACCCGTTGTTGCTGGCCGCCGGAGAGTTGGGGGGGGAGTCTTTCGAGCAGAGCCTCCAGGCCGAGCCGTGCGGCGGCGTGGTGAACCGATTGCCACTGCTCCGGGTTCAGGTGCAGGTTGGCTCGAACGCCGAGGCCGATATTTTGCTGGACCGTCAGGTGGTCAAACAGGTTGTTGCTCTGAAAGAGTGTGGTGAAGGGGCGCTCGGCGGGTGGCAACGCCCGCAGATCCTGCCCCTGCCAGCACAGGCTGCCGGTGTCGGCTTGGGTGAAACCACCGAGCAGATCCAGCAGGGTGCTTTTTCCCGCGCCACTGGGGCCGACCAGCACCAGCAGTTCGCCGCGCGCCAGGGTGAAATCGAAGCAGAACGATTCGCCGCTGCGTTTCAGGGATAGCCCCTCACAGTGCAGGGCATCGGGCATCTCGTTTGTCATATCAGTCACTGGCGACCTCCCAATCCTCGCTCGACCAGGCCGAGCAGACTTACACACAGCAGCAGCAACAGCAGCGCCGTTGCGGCGGCCTCATCGAGGCGATAGCTGCCTAACTGCTGGAACAGCAGCCAGGGCAGGGTTTGCAGATCGGCACTGCCGAACATGGCGACGGCGCCGAGGTCGCCGAGCGAGAAGATGCCGGCGAGCGCCAGGGCTCGACCGACGGCCTGACGTAGCAGAGGCCACTCCAGATAACGCCAGCGGCTCCAACCCTGCAGCCCGAGGCTCAGAGC
>JAGOXX010000040.1 GCA_018059485.1 Aeromonadaceae bacterium
AAAAAGAAGGGGACCGCATGGTCCCCTTGTTTTATCTGTGTGCTGCGAATCAGTCGATGCTGCGCAGCAGGGCGTTGATACCGACCTTGGCACGGGTCTTGGCATCCACCTTCTTGACGATGACGGCACAGTACAGGCTGTAGGTGCCACACTTGGAGGGCAGGGAGCCAGAGACAACCACAGAGCCGGCTGGTACGCGGCCATAGTGGATTTCACCGGTTTCACGATCATAGATACGGGTAGATTGACCGATGAAGACGCCCATGGAGATCACAGAGCCCTCTTCAACGATGACCCCTTCGACCACTTCGGAACGGGCACCGATGAAGCAGTTATCTTCGATGATAGTCGGGTTGGCTTGCAGCGGCTCCAGAACACCACCGATACCGACACCGCCGGAGAGGTGTACGTTGGCGCCGATCTGAGCACAGGAGCCCACGGTTACCCAGGTATCGACCATGGTGCCTTCGCCGACATAGCCACCGATGTTGACATAGGATGGCATCAGAACTGCGTTGCGGGAGATGTAGGCACCCTTGCGAACGATGGCATTCGGTACGACGCGGATCGCTTCTTCTTTAAAACGCTCCGGGGTGTAATCGGCAAACTTCAGCGGAACCTTGTCATAGAAGTTGGTACCTGGTGCGCCCAACATGGCATTTTCGTTGATGCGGAAATAGAGCAGTACGGCTTTCTTCAACCACTGGTGAACCACCCACTCCCCGGCGATTTTTTCTGCAACCCGGGCTTGTCCTGCATCCAGCATTTCAATGGTTTGCAAAATAGCTTGGCGCGTCAGTGCATCTACGCTGCTTGGCGTGATGCTATCACGGCGTTCATAAGCCTCTTCGATAAGGCGTTGTAGCTCAGTCATGATGGTCTCCCTTTAAAAAATGGCATCCTTTTTATCACACATCGTCGTCGGGATTTAACTCGGCGACTAACTTTTCTCGCAATCTTTGTTCATCATCGGGGCCGAGCAAGTCACCATTGCGGCGCGTCAACGAGAAGAAGTCCTCCACGCGCTCGCCGATGGTGGTGATTTTCGCGGCATGAACTATGACAGCACACTGCTGAAATACCGCCCCTATCTGGGCCAGCAGGCCAGGGCGATCCAGTGCCGTTAGCTCGATCAGGGTGTGTTTTCTATCACCCTTGTTCGGTAAAAATGTGACTCGGGTTGGTACCATGAACTGGCGATGGCGTCGTGACAATGGTCGTGGCTTCGGCAGTAGCATGTCCGGGTTATTGAGGGCATTGGTCAGCCCCTTGCGCAACGCGGGTAAACGCTCCTCGGCAACGGCATCGCCGTTGGGTTCCAATACCACGAAGGTATCCATCACATAGCCATCTTTCGAGTTCATGATCTGGGCATCGTGAATATTGAGCCCCTTGTGCCCTAGTATGGTGGCGACGGTGGCGAACAGACCGGGCATATCGCGGCAGTAGATGAAGAGCTCGGTGCCACCGCGCGCCGCATGATGACCAAACAGCACCAGAGGTTCACCCTTGTCATGGGTCAGAATGTGCTGGGTATGCCAGCTGATCTGTTCCGGGCTGTGGCGCATGAAGTAGTCGGCCTTGAACTCTTGCCACAGGGCCAGTGTAGCCTCATTGGCGACACCAAGTTGATGCAGGAGCTCGAGCGCCTTGCGCTGATTTTCCCGGATCCGCAGCTTCAGATCCGGTGGGTTTTCCAGCCCCAGCCGCAGCGCTTTTTGGGTGGCGAAGTAGAGCTCGCGTAGCAGGGTGCCCTTCCAGTCATTCCACAATGTGTCATTGGTGGCACAGATATCGGCAACAGTCAGGCAGTAGAGGTAATCTAGATGTTGTTCGTCGCGGATCTTCTCGGCAAATTCGTTGACGACATCTGGATCGTAGATATCGCGCCGTTGTGCGGTGACGGAGAAGAGCAGATGCTGACGAACCAGCCAGGCGACCAGACGACTTTCGTAGCGATCCAGGCCGTGGAGCTGGCAGAAGTAGAGCGCCTCACTGGAACCCAATTCGGAGTGGTCGCCACCACGCCCTTTGGCGATGTCGTGGAATAGGGCGGCGAGCAGCAGCAGCTCGGGCTTGGGCAAGCGGGAGTGAACCTCCCGAAACAGAGGTTGTTCGCGTTCGTTCTCGGGTTGGATAAACCGATGAATATTTTTCAGGAGTCGGTGTGTGTGTTCATCGACCGTGTAGGCATGGAACATATCAAACTGCATCTGTCCGACAATCTGCCCCCATTGCGGCAGATAGGCAGCGAGAATGCTGTGTTCATGCATCAGCGTGATGGCTAATCCCATGCCGCGGGGATGTCGCAGCAGATCGATAAACAGATGGCGGCACTCCGGCAACTCTTGCAACGAGAAGATCAGACTGCGGCGAGCCTCTCGCAACTGCCGCAGGCAGGCTGAATAGATGCCGGTGATTTCCGGGTGTTCCGCAATCTGGTAGAACAGCGAGAGCATCGCCAGTGGCTCGCGGCGGAACAGCTCCGGATCCCGGGTGTCGATGAGTGAACCCCGTATCAGGAATTGCTCGTTCAATGGGCGAACCTCACTCGCCCCATTGCCGAGAATGGCCTCGTCAAACAGTTGTAACAGCATCTCGTTGAGCTCGGCCACCCGGCGCACCGTCTGGTAGAAGCGCTTCATCATCTGTTCGATGGGGGGGTTGCCCTGACCTGGATAGCCGAGCAGTTCGGCGACCGCTCGTTGTCGGTCAAACAGCATGCGGTTGTCGTTCTTGTCGATGACGACATGCAGCGCGAAACGCAGACGCCAGAGGAAGTTTTGGCAATCGAGCAGTTCCAGATATTCGGAGCGGCTCAGAAAACCATAACTGGTCATCTCATAGAGACTGGTGGCACCAAATTGGCGACGGGCCACCCAAGCGAGGGTCTGGATGTCCCGCAGGCCGCCCGGATTACTCTTCAGATCTGGTTCTAAGGTGTAGACGGTATCTTGATATTGCTGATGTCGGGCTGTCTGTTCGTCGCGTTTGGCGCGAAAGAAGGCGGCGCTAGGCCAGAAACGCTCCGGTTGAATTGCTTGGTTCAAGGCGGCAAAGGTATCCAGAGAACCTGTGATCAGGCGGGCCTCAAGCAGATTGGTGGCTATGGTGATGTCTTGCTTGCCCTGTTCCACACACTCCTGAACGCTGCGGACGGCATGGCCAACCTCTAACTTCAGATCCCATAACAGTGTCAGGAATGCACCTATGGTTTCACCGAGCGGTTTACTCAGGGGCTCTGGGCTTAGGATCAGAATGTCGATGTCTGAATTCGGATGCAGTTCTCCGCGACCATAGCCGCCGACAGCAACCAGCGAGAGCCGGGGGGCAGCGGCCAGGCCAAACTGTTCCCAACCGAGAGTTAACAGCTGATCGATGAGCAGGGAGCGAGCCGCCACCAGTTCGCCAACCGGACAACCAGCCAGAAACTGTTCGCGCAACCAGGCTTGGAACTTCGCCAATGCTTCGCGCCCGTTGCCGATCTCCAGATGGTCGGTCGGCAGCACATTCGGTATGGCTATGTTATGCAGCATATCAGCCTCCCTGGCCTACTCAAGGCTTATGCCTTGATGTATCGCTCCAGGGTTTCATCCTGGCGCAGCGTCAGCACCTCGCACCCTTCGTCGGTAACCAGCAGGGTGTGTTCGTATTGCGCCGAAGGCTGGCGGTCGGCAGTCGTGACTGTCCAGCCATCTTTGCGATCCACCTTACAGCGGTAAGTACCAGCATTGATCATGGGCTCAATGGTAAAGCACATGCCTGGTTTGAGTGTCAGCTTATGGTTGTTGCGATAGTGCAGGACTTGGGGTTCTTCATGGAAGGACTTGCCAAGACCGTGGCCACAGTAATCGCGGACGACAGAGAAACCGGCCTTCTCGGCCATTGGCTGGATGACGGCGCCAATTTCACTGAGGCAAGCGCCAGGGCGAACGGTGCGGATCGCGGCATACAGGGTTTGTTGTGCCATATCGCACAGCTGGCGGTTGCGGGGAGTCGGATTGCCCACCCAAAACATCTGCGAGGTGTCACCGTGATAGCCATCTTTGATCACTGTGATATCGATGTTGATGATGTCGCCATCCCGCAGTTTCTTGTGATTCGGGATGCCGTGGCAGACGACTTCGTTGATCGACGTGCAGATGGACTTGGGAAAGCCATGATAGTTGAGTGGTGCCGGAATGGCTCCTTGCTCATTGATAATATAGTCGTGACAAAGCTGATTCAGTTCTTCAGTCGAAACCCCGGCTTTCACATGGGGGGCAATCATCTCCAGCACTTCAGCGGCCAGACGGCCAGCAACGCGCATTTTTTCGATTTCATCCGGGTTTTTAATGACGACTGACATGCTTTCTCTCGACTCTGTGTAGTGCTGTGGCCATGCGGTGCACACCCCTCTGGGATGGCGCCTCGGCAGGAGGGAAAATTGTACTGATTTAGAGGCTGTAGTTCCAGTTTGCTGATCAGGATCAACAAATATTACCCACCGGATCCTGGCGTTTTCTCGAATTCTGGTTATCAATTCGACGGCGGTAGCGCCGAAACGGCAGATGTGGTATAAAGCGCGCCGAGCCATGCTGTGTCAGGCTCAATTCACTTAAATCCTTAAACCACACACACATCGACACGCTCTCCGGGGTGCCCTTTGGGTCGGAGTCGCGGGATGTGTGGAGGCCTAACCCCATACAGAGGTTTAAAATGTCTAAAGTTTCAATGCGCGACATGCTGCAAGCCGGCGTTCACTTCGGTCACCAAACCCGTTTCTGGAACCCAAAGATGAAGCCGTTCATCTTCGGTGCCCGTAACGGCGTGCACATCATCAACTTGGAAAAGACTGTTCCTATGTTTGATGATGCACTGAACTTCGTTGGCAACATCGCTGCCAAGAAGGGCAAGATCCTGTTCGTCGGTACCAAGCGTGCTGCATCTGAAGCCGTAAAAGAAGCCGCTGCCAGCTGCGATCAGTTCTATGTGAACCATCGCTGGTTGGGCGGTATGCTGACCAACTGGAAGACCGTTCGTCAGTCCATCAAGCGTCTGAAAGATCTGGAACTCCAAGCTCAAGACGGTACCTTCGAAAAGCTGACCAAGAAAGAGGCGCTGATGCGCACTCGCGAAATGGACAAGCTGGAGAAGAGCCTGGGCGGTATCAAGGATATGGGCGGCCTGCCGGACGTTCTGTTCGTTGTCGATGCCGAGCACGAGCACATCGCTATCAAGGAAGCCAACAACCTGGGTATCCCAGTTGTTTCTATCGTTGATACCAACTCTAACCCGGACGGCGTTGATTACATCATCCCGGGTAACGACGATGCGATCCGTGCTGTGAGCCTGTACCTGTCTGCTGTAGCTGGCGTTGTTAACGATGCCCGTGAGCTGGACATTGCAGTTCAAGCCGAGCAAGACGGTTTCGTAGAAGCCAACTAATAAAGGAACGAACAGTTCGCTGTTCCCCCTTATTAACCCGTTGTAATTGGTTAGCAGGGGTCCTCGGGACCCCTGCATTTTTATACAAATCACTCAGACCGAGGATATAGGACATGGCAAACATTTCCGCCGCTCTGGTTAAAGAACTGCGCGAACGTACCGGCGCGGGCATGATGGACTGCAAAAAAGCACTGACCGAAGCTGATGGTGACATCGAGCTGGCCATCGAAAACATGCGTAAGTCTGGCCAAGCCAAGGCTGCCAAGAAGGCTGGTCGTATCGCTGCTGAAGGCGTGATCCTGGCTCGTGCCGAAGGCAATACTGCCGTCATGATCGAACTGAACTGTGAAACCGACTTCGTAGGCAAGGATGCTAGCTTCCGTGCTTTCGGTGAACAGGTTCTGGCTCTGGCCGTTGCCAACAAGATCTCCGATCTGGAAGCTCTGAAAGCCGCCGCCATGGAAAATGGTGACAGCGTTGAGGTTTCCCTGAACAACCTGATTGCCAAGCTGGGCGAAAACATGAACCTGCGCCGCATGATCGTGGTGGAAGGTGACAACCTGGGTACCTATATCCACGGTGGCCGTATTGGTGTTATCACCAAGCTGGTTGGCGGCACGACCGATCTGGCTAAAGATCTGGCCATGCACGTTGCGGCAAACAGCCCGCAATTCGTCAAGCCGGAAGATGTTTCTGCTGAAGTGGTTGCTAAAGAGCGCGAA
Source organism: Aeromonadaceae bacterium (assembly GCA_018059485.1). Lineage (GTDB taxonomy): Bacteria > Pseudomonadota > Gammaproteobacteria > Enterobacterales > Aeromonadaceae > Pseudaeromonas. The sequence goes on from JAGOXX010000040.1 coordinate 6,150, forward strand.
ATCCAAATCGACATCGCCATCAACTCTGGCAAGCCGAAAGATATCGCAGAGAAGATGGTTGAAGGCCGCATGAAGAAATTCACCGGTGAAATCTCTCTGACTGGTCAAATGTTCGTTAAGGACCCGTCAATCTCTGTTGCCGATCTGCTGAAGAAGGAAGGCGCTGACGTGCTGGAATTCGTTCGCTTTGAAGTAGGCGAAGGCATCGAGAAGCAAGAGACTGACTTCGCCGCTGAAGTTCAGGCGCAAATCGCTGCCATGAAGAGCTAATCTGCGATAAAGTTAGCCAAGCCAATTCAGACCGCGACCTATGTCGCGGTCTTTCTATGACCAGGAAGAAAAGATGAGTACCAATCCCAAAGCTGCTTACAGAAGAATTCTGCTGAAATTGAGTGGTGAGGCCTTACAGGGTGATGAAGGCTTCGGTATCGATCCGGCTGTGTTGGAACGCATGGCTCAGGAGATCAAGGAGCTGGTTGAGCTCGGGGTACAAGTCGGTCTGGTCATCGGTGGTGGTAACTTGTTCCGTGGTGCTGGTCTGGCCAAGGCCGGCATGAACCGGGTGGTGGGTGACCACATGGGCATGCTGGCGACTGTGATGAATGGTCTGGCCATGCGGGATGCGTTGCATCGTGCCTATGTGAATGCGCGCCTGATGTCTGCCATCAGTCTGCAAGGGATCTGTGATTCCTACAGCTGGGCTGAAGGTATCAGCCAGCTGCGTGCTGGCAAAGTCGTGATTTTTGCCGCCGGTACGGGTAACCCTTTCTTTACCACAGATTCTGCAGCCTGTTTGCGCGGGATCGAGATTGAAGCCGACTGCGTGTTGAAAGCGACCAAGGTTGACGGCGTTTATTCCGAAGATCCGGTCAAGAATCCGGATGCCGAGTTGTATACCGAGCTGGATTACAACGATGTGCTGGAAAAAGAGCTCAAGGTCATGGACCTGGCCGCCTTTACCCTGGCTCGTGATCACAACCTGCCAATCCGCGTCTTCAACATGAATAAGCCCGGTGCCTTGCGCCGAGTCATCATGGGCGAGCAGGAAGGTACCCTGATCCATCACAAAAACAAGTAACTCTGGCTTTGCCGAGCGCATTTACTGGTTACAATCATCAGTAGAGTCAGACGACACAGAAGAAGGATAACGACAGTGATCAATGATATTAAGCAAGACGCCAAAGGGCGGATGACCAAGAGTGTTGACTCGCTGAAGAGTCAGATGTCGAAGATCCGTACCGGACGAGCTCAACCTGCGTTACTGGATGGCATCACCGTTGATTATTACGGTTCATCCACCCCGCTGCGTCAGGTTGCCAACGTGGTGGCTGAAGATTCCCGGACCCTGGCTGTTACCGTATTCGATCGGTCCATGATCCAGGCGGTCGAGAAGGCGATCATGACCTCCGATCTGGGCCTTAATCCATGCTCTGCGGGGACCACCATTCGCGTGCCGCTGCCGCCGCTGACCGAAGAGCGCCGCAAGGACATGATTAAGCTGGTACGCGGCGAAGCCGAACAGGCTCGTGTTGCTGTACGTAATGTGCGCCGTGATTGCAACGCTGATTTGAAGGCTCTGCTCAAGGATAAGGATATCTCCGAAGACGACGATCGTCGTGCTCAGGAAGAGATCCAGAAACTGACCGATGGTTTCGTCAAGCAGGTCGATGATCTGCTGGCGGCCAAGGAAAAAGAGCTGATGGAAATCTGATTGTCACATCGGGTATAGTACCGACGCCGTGTAGTCCTCTGCACGGCGTTTTCTATTTATAGGGGTGAAGCATGTCGTTACCTGCATCTCTCGGTGAGATGGCCAATCAGGGGCTGCCCCGACATGTTGCCATCATCATGGATGGTAATGGTCGCTGGGCCCAGCAGCGTGGCAAGATGCGCGTCTTCGGTCATAAGGCTGGCGTCAGCGCGGTGCGCAATGCCGTCTCGTTTGCTTCTCGTCTCGGGCTCTCTGCCCTGACCCTCTTTGCTTTTTCCAGCGAGAACTGGCGGCGACCCGAGTCTGAGGTAACAGCCTTGATGGAGCTGTTCATTCATGTTCTGGGCGGCGAGGTCAAAAAGCTGCACAAGAGCAATATACGCCTGCGTGTCATCGGTGAGCGTTCCCGTTTCAGCGACCGGTTGCAGCAAAAAGTTGCTGCGGCTGAGGCGCTGACGGCGAACAACACAGGTCTGGTTCTGAATGTGGCTGCAAACTATGGCGGGCGTTGGGATATCACTCAAGCGGCGGTGGCCATGGCCATTGAATTGCAAAATGGTCAGCTGACTGCGGATCAAATTAGTGAGGAACAGTTAGCCAAACACCTGAGTACTCAGGGGTTGCCGGATGTCGATCTGATGATCCGGACGGGGGGGGATCATCGCATCAGCAACTTTTTGCTGTGGCAGGCTGCTTACGCTGAACTCTATTTTACCCCTGTGCTGTGGCCTGATTTTGATGAAATTGTTTTTAGCGAGGCGATTGCCTCGTTTGCCAGCCGAGAACGCCGCTTCGGCTGTACCGGTGAACAGGTCCGGGCCTTATTGGTTCATCCCGGCTGACGTTAGAGGTTCATGTCGTTGAAGCAAAGAATTATTACCGCACTATTTTTGATCCCGCTGGCTGTTGGCTGGATGTTCTTCCTCCCGCTGGATTATTTCTGTCTCGGCGCCATCGTTATTTTTCTGTTGGCTAGCCGGGAGTGGGGGCGCTTTGTCATGCCCGCCCGTCCGCACTGGTTGCTGCTACCCATGGGGGCATTGCTCACTCTCTCCTTGTGGTTAAATCCTCCATCGTTGTTGCTGGTGGCGGCACCGCATCCAGTCATTCTGGGTATCCTCTATGCGGGGGCTCTCTGGTGGGTGGCCGCACTGGTGATGGTGCTGGCTTATCCCAAAGGGACTCGCTGGTGGCGCAGCAAGCCTTGGTTGAAAGCACTGTTTGGCATACTGACTCTGTTGCCCTTCTTCTGGTCACTGCTCCTGCTGCGTAGCCATGGGTATGCTGCCGATCCACAACTGGGTGGTTGGATAGTGTTCTTTGTCATGTTACTGGTTTGGTGTGCCGATTCCGGTGCCTACTTTGTTGGCCGCGCCTTCGGCCGTCGCAAGCTGTTACCCGCGGTGAGTCCTCAGAAGACCATTGAGGGGCTGCTCGGTGGCTTGTTGCTGGCTACCGGAGTGGCTGCGGCCGTGGCCTACTCTGGTTCGCAGGATCTCCAGCATACGCTGATCGTGGTGGCCTGCTCGGTACTGGCAATGTTGGCCTCGGTACTGGGTGATCTGACCGAAAGCCTGTTCAAGCGTCAGGCTGGTATCAAGGATTCGGGAAGCCTGTTGCCTGGACACGGGGGTGTTCTCGATCGAATCGATAGTTTGACCGCTGCCTTACCGATCTTCGTCGTCTCTTACCTGCTGTTCAACTGAAGAGGTTGGTTATGCATCAGTTGACTGTTTTGGGTTCGACCGGTTCGATTGGTCGCAGTACGTTGGACGTTGTGCGCCGTCATCGAGAAAGTTTTGAGGTCATAGCGCTAGCCGCCAACTGTGATGTGACCCGGATGCTGGCCGACTGTCTCGAGTTTCGACCGCGCTATGCGGTTTTGGTCCAGGAAGAGGCTGCGGTGACGCTGCGTCTGGCGCTGGCTGAGGCTAATTCGAATACCGAAGTCCTCAGTGGCAGTGCTGCCTTGTGCGAAGTTTCCCGGTTGCCGGATGTTGATACCGTGATGGCGGCCATCGTTGGCTCTGCCGGATTGTTGCCCGCCATGGCCGCAATCGAAGCAGGCAAACGTGTACTGCTGGCCAACAAGGAAGCATTGGTGATGTCGGGGGCTCTCTTCATGCAAGCCGCCGCCGCCCATGGAGCTACCATCTTGCCCGTCGATAGCGAACACAATGCCATTTTCCAGTGCCTGCCAGAAGTGGTGCAGGGGCAGATGGGCTCCTGTGATCTGGCTGCTGCAGGTGTAGCACGCATTCTGCTGACCGGCTCTGGTGGGCCATTCCGCTATACCGAGATTGCCGAACTGGCTCAGGTGACGCCGGAGCAGGCGATTGCACACCCGAACTGGTCCATGGGGCGCAAGATCTCCGTGGATTCAGCCACCATGATGAATAAGGGGCTGGAATTCATCGAGGCGAAGTGGTTATTCAACGCCAAGCCGGAACAGATCCAGGTCATCATACATCCCCAGTCCGTGATCCACTCGATGGTGCAGTACAGGGATGGTTCCGTACTGGCGCAGATGGGTCATCCGGATATGCGCACCCCGATCGCCCATGCGATGGCTTATCCGCAGCGGATAAACTCCGGTGTTGAACCGCTGGACTTCTTTGCTCTGGGTGAACTGAGCTTCATCCGACCCGACTATCTGCGTTATCCTTGCCTGCAGCTGGCCATTGAGGCCTGTTGGGCGGGGCAAGCGGCGACGACTGCATTGAACGCGGCCAACGAACTGGCTGTCAGCGCATTCCTCGACCGACAGATTGGCTTCATGGATATTTATCGACTCTGTGATCCCGTGGTTCACGCTTTTGCGAGCCGTTCGACACCAGATCTGGCGACCATTCTGGAGCTGGATAGTGAAGCTCGGCGTATGACGCTGCAACTACTCAAGGGTATGAAATGATCGACATCCTCTGGAATCTGCTCTCTTTTATTCTTGCTCTTGCCATTCTGATCGCGGTCCATGAGTGGGGCCATTTCTGGGTTGCCCGTCGTTGTGGGGTGCGGGTTGAACGCTTCTCTCTGGGGTTTGGCAAGGTGCTGCTCAGTCGCACCGATCGCCAGGGGACCGAATATTCTCTGTCGCTGATCCCCTTGGGTGGTTACGTCAAGATGCTGGATGAGCGGGTTGAGGCGGTTCCTGAGGCCTTACGCGATCAAGCATTCAACAACAAACCGGTCTGGCAACGCTTTGCCATAGTTGCGGCAGGTCCTATCGCCAACTTCGTCTTTGCCCTGTTTGCCTTCTGGCTGGTGTTCATGCTCGGAGTCTCAACCATCAAGCCGGTCATCGGTGAGGTGGCCCCTCAATCCGCGGCTGCGCAAGCCGCTCTGCAGCCAGGGATGGAGATTGTGCAGGTCGGCGATGAGGTGACGGCCGACTGGGAAGCAGTCGCCTATGCCTTGGTTTCCCACCTGGGCGACGATGCGATTGCCCTGACCGTCATTGATGACCGCGGTATTCGGGTGGAGAAACAGCTGTCGCTTCAGGGCTGGCATCTGGATGGAAAGGAGGAACAGGCTCCCTTTGTCGCCCTGGGGATTGAGCCTCTGGGCCCTCAGGTGACGCTTGAGGTCGCTCAATTGGTCCCGGGCGGAAGTGCCGAACAGGCAGGTCTGCAGGTTGGGGATCGATTGATGACCGCGAATGGTCAATCGTTGACGGATTGGCAGCAATTCGTCGAGTTGATTCAGGCATCGCCAGAGATACCGATTACCCTGGCGGTGATGCGTCATGGCAGCCAGCAACAATTTGAGCTGACACCGGCGGCGCGCGAGAGTCAGGGTAAGAAACAGGGCTATGTGGGCCTTGCACCCAAGGTCCTGCCGCTCGATGAGAAGTATCGTGTCGAGTTGCAGTATGGTCCCGTGGATGCACTCTGGGCCGGGGCGCAGCGCACCCTGTCGACCATGTCCTTGACGCTTGAGATGCTCAAAAAGCTGATTACTGGGGTTGTTTCGCTGGATAATCTGAGCGGCCCGATCTCAATTGCGAAGGGAGCAGGCAGCACTGCCAGTTTTGGTCTGGTATACTTCCTCGGTTTTTTGGCGCTGGTGAGCGTCAATTTGGGTATCATCAATCTCTTCCCACTGCCGGTACTGGATGGTGGGCATCTGTTGTTTTTCGTCATTGAGGCGATAAAGGGCAGCCCTGTATCGGAGAAGGTACAGGAATATGCATTCAAGTTTGGCGCAGCCGTTTTGGTTTGTTTGATGGGGATTGCGCTATTTAATGACTTTGTTCGCCTGTAAGGGCGTGGCAACTAGGACATACGAGAATAACATGGCTGTAAGAAAAGCACTGGTCGTCTCATGCCTGCTGGGCATCAGCTGGATGTCTCATGGGGCTGAGCTAGCCTCATCCTCATTTGTAGTGAAGGACATTCGAGTCGAAGGGCTGCAGCGGGTTACTCT
>JAGOXX010000148.1 GCA_018059485.1 Aeromonadaceae bacterium
GCGGTGGCCAGCGAGCCCTGAACCGAGCAGCAGATGCAGCCGGAGTCGAGCAGCATCACCTGCTCATCCACCTGTTTCACCAGCTGGTGATCCAGTCCGACGCTGCCAAATTCGTTGATCAACACGGCGCAGTCGCTGAGTTCGGGTTGCTTGACCCAGTGGTTCAGCAGCGTGGTTTTTCCGCTGCCGAGAAAGCCGGTGATGATGGTGACGGGAATTCGGGTATCGCGTTCAGGATGCATGAGAGGCCTGCGAAATGGCATGAAGAGGCTGTTATTCTGCCCTGCCGCTGGCGAAGCGCAAGCCTGATGCCAGCGGATTTGCAGGGGGGATGAACCTCAGGAGTGGTGCACCAGGGCGACAGCCTCGCCGATCAGCGTGGTCAGCGTGGACCAATCCCCCTGATCGATGAGGTCGTTGGGCACCATCCAGGTTCCGCCGCAGGCGATGACGCTGGGCAGGGCCAAGTACTTCTCCACGTTGGCGGGGGATATACCGCCGGTCGGCATAAACTGGACCGGATAGACGGCGCTGAGGGCCTTGAGCATGGCGATGCCGCCGGAGGCCTCGGCCGGGAAAAACTTGAGGGTCGAGAGTCCCAGCTCCAGCGCCTGCTCCACCTGACTGGGGTTGTTGATGCCGGGAATGATGGGGATCCCTTGTTGCTGGCAGTAACGCACCGTGGTCGGGTTCAGGCCTGGGCTGACGATGAAGTCGGCTCCCGCCGCCATGGCCGCATCGACTTGCGAGCTCGTGAGGACAGTGCCCGCTCCGATCAGCAGATCCGGGAATGCCGCCCGCAGCAGGCGGATAGCTTCTGCGGCTGCCGGGGTGCGAAAGGTGATTTCGGCACCGGGAAGTCCGGCTGCCAGCAGAGTTTGCCCCAGGGCTACGGCTTGTTCCGCCTGGTTCAGGGTGATGACAGGGATCAATCGGAGGTGGCGTAAACGGTCGGTGAGTGACATGGAACATCCTCGTACAGGCAGTATGGTGATGGCCACTCACTATACCGCAAGCCGCCGCCCAAGGTTGTGACCCCAAAAACAACAAGCCGCGCTTGGGGCGCGGCTTGTTTGTCATGAATGCTGGCTAGAGTGGCTCAGCAGTACCGGATCAACGCTCGTAGCGGAAGAAGTACTGACGGGTGGCCGGAGCATACTGAGCGTCTGATTTGCTATTCAACAGGGTAGTCAGGTTCAGATACAGATTTTTCATGATGCACCTCGTGCTGTTTTGTGACCTTTGTCACGTTCGATATTAGGTTTTTTGCGAGGTGGATCAACCTTTATTTTTATGAAAACGGTTGATTTTCAAATGAATTCGTTTTCATGGCTTCTGGTCGGATGAGTGAGTGAATTTGCAAGCGCTTGCAGCGGATCACGACCTGTTCCATGCTGACCGTTAGACTTATATGCAGAACATTTTCGGAGCCGACAGGAGGTTCATATGCAGGTCGAACATCAACCGGCACAACATAGATTCATCGTTTCACTGGCAGCCGGACAGGCTCGCCTGGAGTATTCGTTGCAGGAGTCCTGGGTCAATGTGGTTCACACCTGGGTTCCTGATAGCTTGCGAGGGCAGGGGGTGGCGGATGCCCTGATGCTGGCCTGTATGCAGTGGTGTGAACAGCAGCACTATCAGTTGGTCGCCACCTGTAGCTATGCCGTGCGCTGGCTGGAACGGAAACGACGCTAGATGGCGGCACCGAACCTTCGGTCCTGATAGAGACCGACGGTCGCCGCCAAAAGTAAGGCCAGCACTCGGCTGGCCTTGGTTCTGGATGGGTGACTACTCTTCTTCTTCGTCATCGAAATCATCTTCATCGATGAGGTCGTCATCCTCCCAGTCACCTTCGTCGTCGTCATCCCAGTCTTCTTCGTATGCCTCTTCGTCGCTGTCATCCTCCCAGACAGCTTCCTCCGGATCGTAATCGTCGTGTCCTGCCATGAGTGGTTCTCCTATCTATGGGGTGGCATTCCAAGTCTATACACAAATATTACCGGCTTGTGAAAATGGGTCGAAAATTCAGAAACCACAGCAAAGTGCCAGGTAGTCAGGGCCTGGCAGTCGGCCAGGTCTTTGTTGGTGGTTAGTCGCGGATCGGGACCACCAGCATGTCACATTCCACGCTGTTCATCAGTTGGCGCGCAGACGAGATGAGCAGGCTCCAGAAGTTCTGGTGGTGGCCACAGACCAGCAGATCGACGCCGTATCGGACTATGGCCTCGTTGACCTGTTCGCTCAGATCGCCACTGATCACCAGCTTCTTGTCCAATGGGAAATTGAGGTTGGCAAGAACCTGTTCCATCTTCTGCTTGGTTTCTTGCAGGGCGTGATCCTGCAGGTCACCGATATCGATATCGATCATCTCGGTGTAGATTTCACGCAAGTCGACATCGACATGGATGACCGACAACTTGGCCGAATGGGTCTTGGCCAGGGCGATGGCTTTGTCTAACACCTGATGGTCGTCACTGCGCAAGTCGATGGCAGCAAGGATATGTTGGTAAGTCTGACCGCTCATGATGAGTCTCCATGCGGATGAGTGAATGAGGCTTGGCTCGTGATCGGACGAGTCGCATGTCATGACTATAGTTTGCGCCATGTCGGTGCCCATGGAAAATGGATAATTGCCGTAATTATCCGAGGTTGATCACGTCATCTTGATGGTCAATCAGGTCCGTATAGTCACGGCTTGCCATCATATTTGCCTCTCTGGCACCGCAGGGGTGATTCCCGTCGCGCCCCCCGTTACAATGGCGCCCGCAGGAAGGCCCGGTTGGCAGGAGATATCGTTGTGAGTCCGCAAAATGAGTGGGATGTAATCATCATAGGTGCTGGCGCAGCCGGGCTGATGGCGGCGGCACAGGCCGGCTATCGCGGGCGACGGGTCCTGGTGCTGGATAATGCCAAGAAGCCGGGGCGCAAGATCCTGATCAGCGGCGGTGGTCGTTGCAACTTCACCAATCTGCAGGCGGGGCCTCATGCTTACCTCTGTCGCAACCCCCACTTCACCAAGTCGGCTTTGGCCCGCTACACCCAGCGGGATTTTATTGAGCTGATCGAGCGGCATGGTGTCGAGTATGAGGAGCGCGACCATGGTCAGCTCTTCTGTACCGACTCGGCCAAAGAGATAGTGCGTGTGCTGCTGACCGAATGCGAATGGGCTGGCGTGACGCTGCAGCTGGCGACCGAAATCAGCGCCGTTAGCCAGCGCGCCGAAGGCGGGTTCAGCCTGCAGACCAGCCGTGGCGCGTTAACCTGCCACTCACTGGTGGTGGCGACGGGTGGTTTGTCACTGCCGAAACTAGGGGCTACCCCCTATGGTTATCGGCTAGCCGAGCAGTTTGGTCTCAAGGTTGTACCGACCCATGCCGGTCTGGTGCCCTTCACCCTGCATACCGCTGACAAGGAGGCGTTCGCCGAGCTGGCGGGCATCAGCCTGCCGGCTGAGGTGACCGCCGAGGATGGCACCCGTTTCCGCGAGGCCCTGCTGTTTACCCACCGCGGGCTGTCGGGGCCGGTGATCCTGCAGATCTCCTCCTACTGGCAACCGGGCGAAACCATCCGGATCAATCTGTTGCCAGGCCAGAATATCCCGGCTCTGCTGCAGCGGTGGCAGAGTGATCATCCGGCTCAGGAGCTCAAGACGGTGCTGGGGCGCGAGCTGCCCAAACGGCTGGTCGAGAAGCTGATCGAGCGCAACGAGTTGCAGAGCAAGCCATTGCGGCAATACACACCGAAGGAGCTGACGGC
>JAGOXX010000149.1 GCA_018059485.1 Aeromonadaceae bacterium
TGGTATCGCAGACTGCATGAGGTTACTGCTCGGTTCTCGTCTTGCCGCCCGTGATCGTGAGCTGTTTTTCAAGGCGCAGCTTCTCTTCTGGTTGCTCGCGGCGATTGATGGCCACGGGAAGAATTTTAGCCTGTTTATCGAACCCGATTCCTCCTATCGGATGACACCGCTTTATGATCTGATGTCGGCCTTCCCACTGTTTGATAACGGCAGTATCCAGCTCAAGAAAGCCAAGATGGCGATGGCTCTGGAAGGACAGAACAGACAGTATCACTTCGCCATGATCCAGCCGCGACACTTTATCAGTACCTCCGGTCAGGTCGGTTTTTCTGTGGAAATCACCAAGCGACTGATGCTGGAGATGGCCACGCAGACAGAGGCAGTGATTGCGCACGTTACGGCTGAGCTGCCGGATGATTTTCCTGAAACCATTAGTCAGTCCATCTTCAATGGATTATCTGGGCAAGCCGCGCGGCTGATGCGTTGGCTGGAAAGCAGCGCCTAAGTGCTACGTTGAAGGGTAATTCTCTGCCTTGGCACTAGAACAACCCGGCCATCGAGCCGGTTTTTTGTTATCTGCATTTTCTCGTTATTCACCCAATCTGAGTTTGCTACATCGATGAACACCAAGCACGCACTTGCCAGCATTCGTTAACAATAGTTATACAACTTTCATTTTTTTGTATAACTGCTATAACTGAATCAACGGTTATACAAGGAGTGCCATCATGTACAAGATTCAAGTCGGTATCAGTGCCTGCCTGCTGGGGCAGCAAGTGCGGTTCGACGGGGGCCACAAGCGCTCCAGCTTCTGTGAACAGGATCTTGGCGCTCACTTTGATTACCACCCGGTCTGCCCGGAGATGGCAATCGGCCTGGGTTCGCCGCGCGCGGCAATTCGGCTGGTAAGGCGCCAGGGCGAGATCCGCGCCGAGGCCAGCAACGGCAGCTTTGATGTCACTGACAAGCTCATTGCCTTCAGCGAACAGAAGGCGCGTCAGCTCGACTTTATCTCCGGCTATATCCTCTGTGCCAAGTCCCCCAGTTGCGGCATGGAGCGGGTGCGCATCTACGCGGCAACCGCCGACGGTGGCAATAACGGCGGCAGTGCCAAGGAGGGCGTCGGCCTGTTTGCCCAGGCGCTGATGGCTGCCAATCCCCTGCTGCCGGTAGAAGAGGACGGTCGCTTGTGCGATCCCGAGTTGCGGGAAAACTTTGTGTTACGGGTTTTTGCCTACCATGACTGGCAACAGCTCTGTGCACGGGGGCTCACTGCCGCTGCCCTGATTGAGTTCCACTCCCGCTACAAGTATCTGGTGCTCTCCCACGCCACAACCCACTACCGGGCGCTCGGCAGATTACTGGCCCATGTCGGCAAGGCCAACCTGCAGGAGGTCGCACAGCGCTATATCCAGGGGCTGATGACGGCGCTCAGCGTACGCGCCACCCGTCGCAACCACACCAATGTGTTGATGCACCTTCAGGGCTACTTCAAACGGGTACTGACTCCAGAGCAGAAGCAGGAGTTGAGCGACACCATTGATAAGTACCGCACCGGCATCTTCCCGCTTCTGGTGCCTCTGACCCTGATCCGTCATTACCTGCGGGAATATCCCAATCGCTATCTGGCCGAGCAGGTCTATCTCAATCCTCATCCGGATACGCTCAAGCTGCGTTACGGACTCTGATCTTTGATGAATGGAATTTGCTATGTCTGATGTGAAGCAATATCTCACCTCGTTGCCATCGGATGAGGGGGTTTATCCCATCCGCGAGGTCTCCCGCCTGACGGGGGTCAACGCTGTTACCCTGCGAGCCTGGCAGCGTCGCTACGGCCTGGTGCAGCCGGCTCGGACCGAGAAGGGGCACCGCCTCTACAGCGAGGCGGATATTCGCCAGATAGGCGAGATCCTGAGCTGGCTGGAGCGAGGCGTGAGCATAGGCCAGGTCAAGGGGCTATTGAGCGACCCCTATTCTTTGCCGGGGGGCGACCATTGGCAGCAGAGTTTCGAGTCATTCTGTCAGGCGGTACTGGCCATAAATCAGCGTAAGGTCGAGGCTACGCTTAATGAGCTGCTGGCGAGCTACCCCTTCGAGCTGGTGCGTAGTCGATTGTTGCAGCCGCTGGTGGAGTTGTTGCTTGGTCTATGGCGTGAGCGCCCGGATGGGGCATTGCTGCAGCAGGTCTGGTTGGGGTGGTTACAGACCCGTTTTGCCCGTCATCTCATCGAACAAGAGAAGGGCGAACCCGTTACCTTGGCCAGTTGGGGGCAGGTCGGGCCGCTGGATCTGATCTGGTGTGGCTATGAGCTGGTAAACCAGGGCTATGAGGTGCAACTGCTGGGGGCGGTCGATGCCAAGCAGGCGCTCTTGCTGGAGGGGCGAGTAGCAAGCCCCTGGTTGGTGCTGCTGGGGGCAGGTTTGGGCAAGCCGGATCTAGGCGCCGATTGGCCCGCTGGCACCTGCCTGTTTGGTGAACTGGGCAGCCTCTATGACCCGGACTGGCTGGCCTCACGGCAATGGCAGCCCACACTGGCATCCTGGCTCACGGCCCAACGCAGTAGCGAGCGGCGCGCCTCTGGTGCTATTTGAGTCAGTATCAAGGCGCTATTTGAGATCAGGCTCAATGTTCGATTATCAGGAGAGAGAGTATGAGCGAGTCGCTAAGCCGCTTTATCGCCCTGTACCAGCAGCTGGATCGGCAGCAATTGCACAGGTTGCCTGAGATCTATGCCGAGCAGGTGCTCTTTATCGATCCGGCCCATCGCATCGAGGGGCTGGCGGCACTGAGCGACTACTTTGCTGCCCTCTATGAGCGCCTGAGCTACTGCCGCTTCGAGATTGTGAGTCAGCAGCAACAGGGAGCGCAGGCTTGGCTCGGCTGGGTGATGACTTTCTCCCACCCACGGTTGGCCGCGGGCCAGCCGATCCGGGTTGAAGGCGCTACCCGGCTGGAGTTTGATGCAGCGGGCAAGGTGATTTTGCATCGTGACTATTTCGATCTGGGTGCCATGCTCTATGAACAGTTGCCGCTGCTGGGGCCTGTGGTGCGCCTCATCAAGGGGAGGTTGGGTTCATGAGTAGACGAGTACTGATTACCGGAGCCAGCTCGGGCCTCGGTCGACAACTGGCGCTGGATTACCAGCAAGCCGGCTGGCAGGTTTGGGGGTGTGGCCGGGATGCACAGCGGCTTGATGAACTCAGTCAAGCGGGGATCACCCCCTTGGCGTTTGATGGGCGGGATGGGGCCGCGATGCGGGATATAGCGGCCCAGCTGCCGCCGCTGGATCTGCTGATCCTCAATGCCGGGACCTGCGAGTACATGACGCTCGAGGATGGCTTCGATGGCGAACTGTTTGCCCGGGTCATCGAGACCAATCTGGTGGCAACCGGTCTGGCGCTGGCGGCCTTCTTGCCCCTGCTGGGGCGGGGCGCGCGGCTGGCGATTGTCAGCTCCTCCGTCAGCTGGTTGCCCTTGCCAAAGGCCGAGGCCTATGGCGCCTCCAAGGCGGCCCTGGATTATCTGGCCGCGACCTTGCGACTCGATCTGCAGCCCAAAGGGGTGGGGGTGACGCTGATCCGGCCCGGTTTTGTGCAGACGCCGCTGACGGCCAAGAATGATTTTCCCATGCCCTGTCTGGTGGCGGTCACCGAGGCCTCGCGGACCATCCGTGCCGGATTGGCCGCAGGTCAGCACCAGATCCACTTTCCCCGCCGTTTTATCTGGCTGTTGCGCCTGCTGGG
>JAGOXX010000150.1 GCA_018059485.1 Aeromonadaceae bacterium
GATCCCGGCCCGGGTGGCTTCCGTGCCCAAACCATCGGTTTCCCGCAGGACCTGCTTGAGTGACGGATCCTGCACATAGCGGGCAATTCCGGTCATAGCCGCCAGTAAGGTTGCGTCGGTGAAGGGTTTCGGCGGCTGGGTCTGCTTATCCAGAACCTCACCTCGTTCACAGGGCAACGACTGCCCCTCGCGCAGCACAGGCAGCAGAGACTCCGCCTCATCATCTGTTTTACCCGCCGGCAGCAGGGCTCGCCAGCCCGGCTGGATCACCTGTCGCCCCTTGGCAATGAAACAACCACCGGCGATATCAATCTCGGCACGCGACTCCTGACGTTGCAGTGGCGGGTAGAACTGCATCAGATAGTGCCGGGCGATCAGGGTATACAACGCCAGCTCGTCGGAGCTGAGCGCCGCTCCAGCGAGCGGCCGCGATGTCGGTATGATGGCATGGTGCGCCGTCACCTTGCTGTCATTCCAGGCGGCAGAGCGCAGTGACCAGTCCGCCCCCTCAACCGCAGCACTTAGACCCGGTTGCACAACCTTGATGGCGGCAGCGACTCCCACCGCCTGGCCATGGTGCTCCAGTGGCAGATGACGACAGTCGGATCTGGGATAGGTGATCAATTTATGGCGCTCGTAGAGGCTCTGACAACAACTCAAGGTCTGCTTGGGTGTCAGCGCCAACTGCTTGGCCGCATCGATCTGCAACGAGGAGAGACTATAGGGCAAAGGAGCACTCTGCTTGACCCGAGCGGAGTGATAGCTTCTCACTATGCCGGGTTGCCCTGTGATGCGGCTGGCCACGTTTTCGGCCAGCGAACGCGAGAGGACGCGCCCTTCCTCATCCTGCCAGGGGAGACATGCTGCCGAAGGCTGCCATTCAGCGAGAACCGGGCTACCGGTTTCGGTTCGCAGATGGGCAACGACCTGGTAATAGGGCTTGCTGACGAAGGCCGAAATCTCGGCGTCACGGCGTACCACCAAGCCCAGTACCGGCGTCTGCACACGCCCCACCGAGAGAAGCGCCTGACTACCACTGCCGCGAGCCAGCAGGGTGTAGGCTCGCGTCATGTTGATGCCATAGAGCCAATCGGCACGGGAGCGCGCCAACGCCGATGTACTCAAGGGGATGAATTCACGGTTGCTGCGCAGGGTCTCCAGCGCCCGCCGGACGGCTGGCGGGTTTAAGTCGCTGATCAGGCAGCGCAACATCTGCTCCCGCTTGAGCTTGGGAACCGCCAGATAGTCGATGACCTCATCGACCAGCAGCTGCCCCTCCCGATCCGGGTCACCCGCATGCACCAGTTCATCGGCCTGCTTGACCCACAGCTTCAGCACCGTCAGTTGTTTACGGCTGCTGCTGCGCGGCTTGACCTCCCAGCGCTCTGGGACAATCGGCAGAGTGGTCCATTGCCAGCGCTTGAAGGCCGGATCATAGGCTTCCGGTTCGACCTGTTCGAGCAGATGCCCCACGCACCAACTGACCACATCACCAGTAGCCACACGAATATAGCCATCGCCCTTTTCGTGAGGTTTGGGCAACACATCCGCGATCGCACGTCCCAGGCTGGGTTTTTCGGCAATATAGAGTCGCATGGCAAGGTCAAAAAGGCATGTATATAAAACCAGTATCTACCATCTGCGATGCGTTGCCAAGTTCCGATACAAACCGTGACTAGTGATAATCACCATCGATCAGGAAGTCATCCAGCACCTCGACTAGTTCGCCCCACTGCTCTGGCTCGACCGCCGCATCGGGCTCATCCTCTTCACCCAGCTGTTGCCAGTAGTAATGACGAAGGGCCATGGCAAAGTCGCGATAACCGGTAGCCAGCTCCGAGAGCGAACCAAACCAGATGATGCGTCGCAGCTCGACGCTCAGCTCATTGAGCTCATGGACCAGTTGTTCGTCATTCGCACAGTTCTCAACCAGATCGGTGAAGCGATCCCGCGCCGACTCCAGTTGTTCATCGTCCAGCTCACCGGTATCGGCCAGCAGATCGACATAATCACCCAGCAGGTAATCCAGCACCTCATCCCGATCGGAAAACCAGAGCCACTGCGTCCCCTTGCTACCCAGTACCGAGCCACCGAAGGAGTCGTCGGCATGACCCAACGCCCAGAGATCTTCCATCATTTCACCCCATTACAGACATAAACCATGGCACCAGAAGGTATCCTGGTGCCAGCGGCGAGAATAGACAAAATGAGGATAGAAGACGAGATAAACTAGTCGGGTCAACCGATTACAGCGAATGGATCAGGTTGCTGACGATGAACATGAAAGCGAACGCCAGCAAGGGCGGCAACACTAATTCACGTAACATAGGACGCTCCTGAGAGTCGATGGATGTCTCATCCACTATCGTCCAGGTACGACACTCCCGCCAGCATGTGCAACAAAATGATCACAACTCGTGATCAACTGAACACTCTGGCCCCAAAGCGGATAGCCGACGACTCAGGGCACTACCTGGCGAGCGATCGGATTGTGCAGCGAGATCAGGGTCTCGGTGGATTGGATCTCGTCGATGGCCTGGATCCGATCCGTCAACAGGTGATGTAACTCATCAATCGAACGCGTCATGATCTTGATGAAGATGTTGTAATGGCCCGTGGTGTAATAGGCCTCGACCACTTCATCGAGCCTCTCGAGCTGTGACAAAGCCGCCGCATAGTCCTTGGCACTCTTGAGGTTGATACCGATGAAACAACAGACGTCATAGCCAAGTTGCTTCACATCGACCATCGCCTGAGTGCCCGTGATGATACCGGCCTGTTTCATCTTCTCAACACGCACATGGATGGTCGCCGGGCTGACGGTGAACCGTTTGCCCAGCTCGGCATAGGGAACCCGCGCATCCTGCTGCAGAGCCGACAGGATGGAGCGATCCAGATTGTCGATCTTATGGTTCTCGTTCACTTCGCACACCAATTTTTAGTGATTATTCAGCAATAACGAATAATATTAAATAATATTCACCAATGAGCCATTATTATCTCTTGTTTATTGAAAACAAACCGAGAAATAGTGAATATATCGTCGTTAGGTTATTTCAGCAGATTTTTCCGGCGCCTTCCACGAGGTCCGGATGTTGCCCTCACAGCCACGGGAGCCGGCCGTGAGGTTCAGGACTGAACAGCCTCGGATCGTCGGCTCCATCCACGTCAGACGATCTTCATTCCTCATTTTGGGCCGTTTACGGCCCATTTCTTTTGCGCTGAAAAAACAAAGCCCTGCGCTAAGGCAGGGCTTGGATAGTTCGCAACTGGGTGCAGGTTATACGGGTTCGCCGTGGATCCGCTCGATCTTGCCACCGAGCCCACGCAGCTTGCCTTCGATATCCTCATAGCCACGATCGATGTGATAGATACGATCCACCATGGTGATGCCCTCGGCCACAAAGCCGGCCAACACCAGACTGGCCGAAGCCCGCAGATCGGTAGCCATCACCTGGGCGCCACTCAGATGAGCCGTGTCGCGACAGATGGCCGTGTTGCCTTGCAACTCGATATCAGCCCCCATCCGTACCAGCTCAGGCACATGCATGAAGCGGTTTTCGAAGATGGTTTCCGTGACGATACCAGTGCCCTGCGCCACCGCATTGAGCACGGTAAACTGTGCCTGCATGTCGGTCGGGAACGCCGGATAGGGTGCCGTGGTAATGTTGACCGGCTTCAGGGTACGGTTGCGCATGTCCAGCTTGATCCAGTCGCTTCCCTTCTCGATCAGGGC
>JAGOXX010000151.1 GCA_018059485.1 Aeromonadaceae bacterium
GAACTGATCACTCCCACAACGCAGATGCAATGCCATGGCTGCCGTAATCGCGTCTTGGCGCTCCTGTGCGGTCGATGCACATGAGCAGACCACGGCCCGGACAGCCTTCAACTCGTCGAAAAAATCTTGCGCAGTCCACCCTTCCAGCGGGCCAATGCCAATCACTTCGTTTGTCATCACCTTTCTCCTGTCAAACCATCCGGTCAATCAATGGGGCAATCTGCGTTTGTAGGCGCTCCAGCATCCCTACGCCCAGCTGGCGAAACGACGGATCGATGGACACTTCCTGCGCCAGCTGTGTCCAGAACTGTATGGCCAGCGGCAACGCATTGCGCCAGTACTCACCCTTAATATCACTGTCGATAGTGATGGTAGGCAAACCTTGCGGTACTTCACCGGCTACCGGGGACAGGGCCATCGGCAACATATCGTAGATCGGCGCCAGCGCCAGCGGTCGGCCCCCGTCGAGAAAGAACGACAGGTTACCGGAGTGCATATCCGAATTACCAATCAGCTTGCCATAACAGTAAACCGTGGTGACCAGTGGCACATCATCCGTCCGGATCACCCCTTCGGCCGCCAGATTTGCGACCACCAGCGGCCAACGTCGCTCACGGGAAGCCGTAAATTCAGCATCCAGTACCCGCAATGACACCAATCCGCGTCGGCCATCTTGCGCAGTGCGGTCAAAACGCTCTACACATAGGAAGGTTCGGCGGATCCCGTTAGCTTGGTGATCAACGATCCAACTGGTGGCCGCAGCAATGCCAGATCCGGCAAGGATCTGTAATGCCAGATGTTCAGCACGCAGCAAGTCGGCCCAGCGATTGGCCGCTCGATTACCATCCTCTAACTGGGCAGAAAACTTGATCAGGCACGGCACGGCGTGACCGGCAACTTGGGCCAAAAACTTTGGCTGTTCACCACCGGCAGAGGATCCACCCGTCCAGCCAGCCATGGCCTGCGCAGCAATTGGCAAAAAGGTCTGTTCAGTAATGGGTTCAACCGGCTGACGTTCCAACCACATCCGATAGGCTTGCTCGCCCACCAGCAGGTTACCGACGCTGTCCAGCGGGCAATGCAGTAGGATTTGCAACACATCCTCGTCATGCAGCGCGTTGAGATCGTCTGGCAGGCCAGCCACTGGTTGACTGCGCATCAGTGCCCGACCGATGAAGCCTTGCGGTCGCATGTCATCCATCCACCACGGCAGCGAATCGGTATAGGCCCACTCCATGCGTTCGTGCAACAGGTAGGCAAATCCCTGCGGGTAGACGCTATACAGCGTGGCGAACAGTTCAGCCTTGCCCTGCGCCGTAACCCGGTATACCGGCCACCAGCTCTGGCCATGCACTGGACGACGTAGATAGTAACGGGTAGCGCGAGCATTCCCGGTCTTGAGAAACAGCATCGGATTGCCGCGCATAATGATAGATACCGATGGCTGGCTAATGGATAGCGCCCGAGCAATCTCGGTCTGACTTTGTGGATCAGCTAAAAGTAACTGACTGATTTGTTGGGTATAATCTGCCATGGGTTTCACCGGTTATGCGCGTTAGCGTCAATGACTAATGGAATCTTTAATAGATACTACAATAGATAATAACAATTCAGCAATGGGAGGAATGTGAGGTGGATGCAGACGGTTTTGTCCTCCAGCTTGCCTCGCCAATCGATCCGGTGCCAATGGGCTGGCAGACAAAGGTGTGATCGCCATCCGCAAATAGCTGGGACGGGTTAAAACAATAATCCGAGTATCCAAAAGGATGAATATGTTGAATATTGATGTTAACGATGTGGGAGTGAGGAAAATGATCAAACTTTATTCGACAGCATTGACCGCCCAGAAGCGCGTGAAGCATCCAGTTTTATCAAACTAAGTTGATGATCTAGCAACAAATAACGTCAAAATCGCTCAGTTTTAATCAAACTTTATTGTTCAGCGACAATTGGTTGTGATAATCATGCAAGGTTAAGAGGGTTATTACTGTTCGTTGGTAGATACTGCGGATTTTGTTGTCCAAGCAATCTGGCCTTGGTTTTTAGCGCCTATAGATTGTCAGATGTGGTACCCCATGTGGTACCCCAGCATGAAAATGGCCCAAAAACCACAAAGGGTTAGCCTCGTAAAGAAGCTAACCCTTTGTTTTAACTGGTGCCGGTAATAGGAGTCGAACCTACGACCTTCGCATTACGAATGCGCTGCTCTACCAACTGAGCTATACCGGCCAAGTGGAGCTTATTTTGCCCTCTTTATCAGGCAGATCAATCCCTTTGGGGTGCTTTGTCTCACGAAATGGTCGGTCGGTGGTTTGTTTGTTTTCTTTTTGACCAATGGCGCCTTCGGGCAGGTTGATGACTCCCTTCTGCCTGAAGATCATCAGGGTGTGATGGGCGGCGCATGCTACACATTCTCGATGTTATCTCCTAGTCATTCAGAGCTGCGTTCGACTAGGGTTGTCATGACAGACTCAGGAGGGTGGGATGGCAAAGTGGCGTTGTGAAATATGTGGGTATATCTACGATGAGGCGGAGGGGCTTCCCGATGAGGGGATTGCTCCCGGTACTCCGTGGTCAATGGTTCCTGAGGATTGGCTCTGTCCGGATTGTGGTGTTGGCAAAGCCTGTTTTGTGTCGGAATCTGATGGATAAAGCGGCTCGAGGCAGAAACAACAAAGCCCCCGAACTCGGGGGCTTTTGCATATGGATTTTTTCTGTGTTCAGAACTTAGTGCTGAGTGACTACCACATCATCGCTGGTGTGGGTCGGCTCTTCGGCATGACCTTCGGCGCCATGCATCCAGTAGATCAGCTTGTTGGCAAAGGCCAGCAGTATGGTGGCACTGATGACGGCTGTGATGGCGATGCCACCAAAGATGGCCATGGGGCCTGATTCACCCACGAACGAGCCGATCATGCCGGCAGCATAGTTAGCCAGAGCCACGAAACCGAACCAGGCACCCATCATCAGGGAGGCCAGACGCAGCGGAGCCAGCTTGGTAACCATGGACAGACCAATGGGCGACAGGCACAGCTCACCCAGAGTGTGGAACAAGAAGGCACCGACCAGCCAGAACATGGAGGTCTTGACCGTGGTATCCCCACCTTGCTCCAGAACTGCACCGATCATGAACAGGAAGCCCAGAGCCAGGAAACCCAGACCCATGGCGAACTTCACCGGAGAGCTTGGCTCACGCTTGCCCAGCTTGACCCAGATGGCAGCGACGAGCGGTGCCAGCGTGATGATGAAGAAGGGGTTGAGCGATTGGAACCAAGCGGTCGGAACTTCAAAGCTGCCGATCATCCGATCGGTATAGTTCTCGGTGTAAAGGTTCATCAGGCCACCAGCCTGTTCGAAACCGGCCCAGAAGATGATGGTGAACAGCCCCATGACCAGGATGACCTTGATGCGATCAACCTCTTGCTTGGTCAGCGGTGTTTTTTGACTAGCGCTACGCAGGGCGGCTGAACGCTGGGCGGCCGGAACTCGGCCGATGTCACCGAGGTAACGCTGTGACAGGAAAGCCTGGATCAGTAAGGAGATCAGCATACCGACACCGGCGGCGATGAAGCCCGCTTGCCAGCCCCACTTGGTGGCAACGGCACCGGCAACGAAGCCAGCCATCAGGGCGCCCAGGTTGATCCCCATGTAGAAGATGGTAAAGGCGCCATCACGGCGATGATCGCCCTGTTCGTACAGGTCACCAACCATGGTGGAGATGTTCGGCTTGAACAT
>JAGOXX010000152.1 GCA_018059485.1 Aeromonadaceae bacterium
CCCCCTCAGGTTATCTCCGGTCTAGAGGTACAGCTCATCCGTCTGATGGGGTACACTTTGCGACCTTGAGGATAAGGAGCAGCCATGACCCCGATCGCGCATTTCGATCTGCACCCCCACAATACCTTTGGCATGCGAGCCCATGCCGCTTGGGGCTTGCCATTTGCCACCCTGGAGATGTTGCAGCTGACGCTGCAGGATCCCCGCTGGAATTCGTTACCTCGGTTGGTGTTGGGTGGTGGCAGCAATGTGCTATTTACCTGCGATTTTGCCGGTCTGGTGCTGATTAACCAACTCAAAGGGATCACGCTGCGTGAGGAGGCTGACTGCTGGTCATTGCATGTTGCCGCTGGGGAGGAGTGGCATGGGCTGGTCTGCTGGACCCTGGATCAGGGGTTGGCCGGTCTGGAAAATCTGGCGTTGATTCCTGGCTCGGTCGGCGCCGCTCCGGTGCAGAATATCGGAGCCTATGGCGTCGAGTTTTGCCGCTATTGCGATTATGTTGAGGCGTGGGATCTGAGCCGACAGCAGTTGGTGCGGATTCCGGCCGACGCGTGTGGCTTTGGCTATCGCGAGAGTCATTTCAAGCATGAATGGCAGCAGAGCCATATCATCACAGCCGTCGGATTACGCTTGCCGAAACAGTGGCAGCCGGTGGCCAGCTATGGCCCCTTGCGCGATCTGGGTGAGCAGCCGACGCCGATGCAAATTTTCGAAACCATCTGTCAGTTGCGCCGGGCCAAGTTACCGCAGCCTGAGCTACTGGGTAACGCGGGTAGCTTCTTCAAGAACCCGACCGTCAGTTCCGAACTGGCGGCTCGACTGGCTAGCCAGTTCCCCGCCATGCCCCGGTATCCGCAGGCCGATGGTGAGGTGAAGCTGGCTGCCGGTTGGCTGATCGAACAGGCCGGGCTTAAGGGCTTGGTCATGGGGCGGGCGGCTGTGCATGCCGAGCAGGCTCTGGTGCTGGTCAATCGGGGCGGGGCCCAGGCTGATGAGATCCTGGCTCTGGCTCGCCATGTTCGTGCCGAGGTGTTGCGGAAGTTTGCCGTCGAGTTGGTACCTGAGGTGCGCTTCATCGGTACGCAGGGTGAAATCCTGCTGGATGCGGTGGCCTGAATGCGCCATCTGACGACACGGCAACAACAGCTGTTGCGACTGTTAGCCGATGGTGAATTTCACTCCGGGGAACAGATCGGGCGTCAGCTGTCGATTACGCGGGCCGCCATCAGCCAGCAGATCAAGGGGCTCAAGGCCTTGGGTTTGGACATCTTCAGCGTGACGGGCAAGGGGCATGCGCTGGCCCAGCCGCTGGAGCTTCTAGATGCGGCGGTATTACAGCGTGATGCCGGAGGTGCCCCGATCCATTGCGTGGCGCTGATCGACTCGACCAATCAATACATGATGAGTCGTCTGGTGGATTGGCAAAAAGGGGAGTGTTTGCTGACCGAATACCAGACTGCGGGGCGCGGTCGGCGGGGGCGCCAGTGGATCTCGCCTTTCGGCAGCCAGTTGATGATGAGTCTCTACTGGCGGTTGGAGGAGGGGATGGCCGCCGCCATGGGATTGAGCCTGGTGGTGGGAGTTGCCTTGGTTGAAACCCTGCAGTCCTTCGGTTATCACGAGGTTGGCTTGAAGTGGCCCAATGATGTCTATGCCCAAGGGGCCAAGCTAGCCGGGATCCTGGTCGAGATGTCGGCTACATCCGGTGGTAGCTGCCATGTGGTGATTGGTGTTGGTCTGAACCTGCAGATGCCGTTGCAACCCGTCCACGGCATCAATCAACCCTGGACGGCGCTATCGGCGATCCGTGCCGAGTCGGTGCCGAGAAATCGGTTGGGAGCCGAATTTATTCGCCGCTTGCGATTGGCATTGCAGGAGTTTGAGGCCGGAGGCATGGCTTCCTTCCTGACGCGCTGGAATCATCTGGATGTCTATCGCGATCGACCCGTGCGTCTGCTGCTCGGGGAGCAGGAGATCCGCGGCGTGGCCCGAGGTATTGACGAACAGGGCGGCCTGGTTCTGGAGACAGAGTCGGGGTTGCAGACGTACGTCGGTGGCGAAATCTCGCTGCGGCCTGCCAATTAAGCGCGAAAGCGACGCGGGTCTATTTCCGCAGTTTGACCTGCTCAATGGCGTGTGCGGCCCCCTTGGTCAGGATCAGGCTGGCTCGCTCGCGCGTCGGCAGTATGTTTGATTTCAGATTCGGATAGTTGATCTCATCCCAGATCTGGCTGGCGATGGCCACCGACTCGGCTTCGCTCAACGCCGCGTAGTGATGGAAGTAGCACTCTGGATCGGAAAACGCACTCTGGCGGAACTTCAGGAAGCGTTCGATATACCAGTTTTTCAGCAACGACTCCTCGGCATCGACGTAGATAGAGAAGTCGACGAAATCCGAGACGAAGACATGATGCGGATCATGGGGGTAATCCATGCCGCTTTGCAGCACATTGAGCCCTTCGATAATCAGGATGTCCGGCTGCTCGACCCGCTTTTCTGCACCGGGCACTATGTCATAGCTGTGGTGTGAATAGACGGGGGCGCTGACGCTGGCGGCTCCGGCTTTGATATCGGCGACGAAGTTGACCAGACGGCGCATGTCGTAGGAGAGAGGGAACCCTTTTTTCTTCATCAAACCGCGAGCCTCGAGCTCGTGATTCGGGAACAGGAAGCCATCTGTGGTGACCAATTCAACCTTGGGGTGTTCCGGCCAGCGATCCAGCAGTGCCTGCAGAATTCGGGCTGTGGTGCTTTTCCCGACGGCAACGCTGCCTGCGATGCTGATGATATAAGGCAGGTGTGACGGCTGGGTACCGAGGAATTGCTCGATGACCTTACTGCGGCTTTGACGGGCTTTGACGTAAAGATTCAGCAGACGGGAGAGGGGCAGATAGATGTCACGTACTTCGTCCAGTGACAACTCATCATGGATGCCGCGCAGCTGAATCAGATCGGCTTCGGTCAGGCTGAGCGGTACGGCTGCTCGCAGCTGGGACCACTGTTCACGGGATAAACTCAGATACGGAGACAGGTGGCCTTTGGCGATCGTCATGCATAACTCCCTTTTTAAGCAGGGCGACATTACACCAAGGGGCCTGGAGCCACAAGCGACAGCCGTAGGCCAAGGCGGCTGTTTTCTTGATTTTCCTGTGTTCTAGCCAAAAAAACAGCAGTCGTAAGGTTGCCAGCCCCTATTTCGATCCCCTAAAATGCCCGCGCTCGTGCATGAGTCTGAACTTTAGGGTTTGGCTCACGCCGCAATCCGGAGGGGTTCCCGAGCGGCCAAAGGGATCAGACTGTAAATCTGACGGCTCTGCCTTCGAAGGTTCGAATCCTTCTCCCTCCACCAGTTTTCAGGGTTAGAGGTTGTTGGTCTGAAAAACAAGCGGGCATCGTATAATGGCTATTACCTCAGCCTTCCAAGCTGATGACGCGGGTTCGATTCCCGCTGCCCGCTCCAGCATTCAGAGTTTCTGCCTGACAGGTTTTGTCGCGTAGCATCTTGAAATGCGTCTTTTCATTCCAATTATTCATTTTGTTGATACCAGTAGCGACTTGTGCTGTGGCTAGCCACCACTTGAGCAGTGATAGTTAGAGGGACGAGCATGTCTAAAGAAAAATTTGAACGTACAAAACCCCACGTTAACGTAGGTACTATCGGCCACGTTGACCACGGTAAGACCACCCTG
>JAGOXX010000153.1 GCA_018059485.1 Aeromonadaceae bacterium
GCGGTACAGGTGCATGCCTCGGATATTCACATCGAGCCGGATGAGAAGGTGTTGCGCATCCGTCAGCGGATCGACGGTGTGCTGCACGAGAGTATTCTCAATGAGGTGCGGATTGCTCCGGCGCTGGTACTGCGCCTGAAGCTGCTGGCTGGGCTTGATATCTCCGAGAAACGTCTGCCGCAGGATGGTCGTTTCAACATGCGGGTGCGGGGACACGAGATCGATGTGCGGATGTCGACCATGCCGGTACAGCATGGCGAATCTGTGGTCATGCGTCTGCTGGACCAATCGGCAGGGCTGTTGTCGCTGCATGATACCGGGATGCCGGATCTGCTCCTGCAACGCTTCCGGCGTCAGCTACGGCGACCCCACGGCATGATAGTGGTCACAGGGCCAACCGGCAGCGGCAAGACCACGACTCTATATGGCGCCCTCTCCGAGTTGAATCAGCCGGGCAACAAGGTGATTACGGTTGAAGATCCGGTGGAATATCGACTGCCGCGTATCAACCAGGTTCAGGTCAATACCAAGATAGGCCTGGATTTCTCTACCGTCTTGCGGGCCACCCTGCGTCAGGATCCGGATATCCTGCTGGTTGGTGAGATGCGCGATCAGGAGACGGTCGAAATCGGGCTGCGTGGCGCCATGACGGGTCACCTGGTGCTGACGACTTTGCACACCAATGATGCGATCTCCAGTGCCTTGCGGTTGATGGATATGGGGGCTCCGGGCTACCTGGTGGCCAGTGCCCTGCGGGCTATAGTCGCCCAGCGGCTGGTGCGGCGGATCTGTCACTACTGCCACGAGGAGCATGAGGTTGAGGCTGGGGAGATGATCTGGCTGACCAATCTGTTTGGCGAAGGGGTTCGTTCCCAGACCTTCCATCGGGGTCGCGGTTGCCAGAGTTGTAACTTCACCGGTTATGCCGGGCGGATCGGTGTCTTCGAACTGCTGGAGCTGGATCAACCCATGATGGATGCGTTGCGACGCAGCGATCCCGAGGGTTTTGCCCGCGCCGCCCGCGAACACGTTGAGTACCGCCCTCTAGTCGCCATGGCTTTTGACTACGCCTCTCAGGGCATAACCACCATAGATGAGGTGCTGCGTCTGGCCGAGGTTGTCAGCTGATGGCCCTCTTTTCATATCAAGGGCGGGATAAACAGGGGCGTGCGGTCGATGGTCAGCTAGAGGCGGCAAGCGAGATGGCCGCTGCCGATCAGCTGATGCGTCGCGGCATCATGCCGACCGGTCTGCGTGCCGGTAAGCCGCCCCGACAGGGTATCGCCTGGCGCGATCTGCTGGAGAGCCGGGTCGGGCTCGAGGAGCTGGTGATCTTTACCCGGCAGATGTATGCGCTGACCAAGGCTGGCATCCCGATCATGCGGGCCATTCATGGTCTGAGCGAGAGTGCCCATGGCAAACCGCTGCGGCGGGCTTTGCAGTGGCTGGGTACCGAGCTGGGCAGCGGTCGACCGCTGTCAGCCGCGATGCAGGCCTATCCCAAGGTGTTCAACAGCCTGTTTATCGCCATCGTCCACGTGGGTGAGAATACCGGTCGGTTGGAGGAGTCTTTCCTGCAACTCTCCAACTACTTCGCTCTGGAGCTGGATACGCGCAAGCGCATCAAGACGGCGATGCGTTATCCGATCCTGGTGCTCGGCTTCATCGTCGTGGCCATGTTCATTCTGAACATCTTTGTCATCCCGACTTTCGCCAATATGTTTGCCAAGTTCGGCGTCGAGCTGCCATTGGCTACACGGGTCTTGTTGGCGACCTCGCACTTCTTCGTCCACTGGTGGTGGGTGCTGATCCTGGTGGGGGTGGCGGCTATCGTCGGTTGGACGAAGTGGACCAACACGGTCAGTGGTCAACTCAAATGGAGCTACTGGCAGCTGAAGATCCCCTTGATTGGCAGCATCATCAGCCGCTCTTTGCTGGCCCGTTTTGCACGCAGTTTTGCCATGATGCTCAGAGCCGGTGTGCCGCTGAATCAGGCATTGAATATGGTCGCCGAGGCGGTTGATAACGCCTTCGTGGCTGGGCGGATCCGCGAGATGCGCAGCGGGGTTGAGCGGGGCGAGAGTCTGCTGCGAACCGCCGCCGCGAGCCAGCTCTTCACCCCTCTGGTCATGCAGATGTTTGCGGTCGGCGAAGAGACGGGGCAGGTGGACGAGTTGATGCAGGAAGCGGCCGAGTTTTACGAGCGCGAGGTGGACTATGACCTCAAGACGCTGACGGCGCGTATCGAACCTATCCTGTTGGTGATTGTGGCGTGCATGGTGTTGGTGCTGGCGCTGGGTATCTTCACGCCGATGTGGGATATGATGCGTGCGGTGCGAGGTCACTAGCCGTGACCCAGCAGAGCGAGGCCAATGTTCAGGTTCTGGGGATCTTTAGATTCTGTCTGGCGATCAGCCTGATGTTGTTTCTGATGTGGGGTGTTACCAGTCAGTATCAAGAGCAGCGACGTCAGGCTCAAATCGCTGTGATGAGTGCGCTGGCCAGCCGTTTTGCCGAGCAGGTGGCACAACTGCATGGTCTGTGGCTGAGTCAGAATCGACCGGCACAGCTGCATGCCGTGACATCGGCTGCGGCTATGGACGAGCGAGGCCAGTTACAGATGCAGGCCACACCTGGTGTCACGTATGCGATGAGCTCGGGGGGCTGGCCTCTGGGGGTGGTGAGTGATACGGCTGAGAGTTCTGATTGCGAGCAGCTTTGGCGAGCCTTGCTGGCCATGGCTCCCGATGTTGATGGGACCCCGGTGGCAACAGCGCCTCTGGCGAGTGAGCCAGGCTGCGATTTTCGGCTGGAGAGTGGCGGTTTCAGCTACCGTTTCAATGATGGTTTTGTGACGGTAGCGGATGGCAAATGAGTGAGATGTCATTTAGTTATTCAGCAATTAAGCCTATAATTTGTCGAGAAAAAAGGAACAGACTCATGAAACAGCAAACAGGCTTTTCACTGATCGAACTGGTTATCGTCATTGTCGTGCTGGGGATCCTGGCCGTCACGGCGTTGCCCCGTTTTCTCGATGTGACCGAAGAGGCGAAGAATGCCAGTGTCGAAGGAGTCTCTGGTGGCTTTGCGACCGGCGTGCTGCTGGTTCGTGCCCAGTGGGAAGCCAAGGGGCGCAGCAAGGAGGGTGGGGTTAATACCATCCTTTATGATGGCTACCGCTTCTACCTGACAACACCGACTGATACAGAGGTCGAATCGGGTCTGATTTCACCGGGCTACCCGATTGATACCGGCGCAAGTGGCACCGTAGATGTGACCCCGGGTGGTTTAACATCCCAGCGTTGCCTCTACATCTGGAATGGCTTGTTGCAGAATCCACCCAAGGCTACCAATGATTTTAATGAGGTAGTGACCAGCAAAAATGATATGAAGTACTATGTCTCTGTGGATGGCTCGGGTAATGATTCTGTATGCCGTTACTACTTGGTCAATGCCTTGAGCAAGACGGCCGATGGCGGCTATGAAGACCCGAATAACCAGACCAACAAGTTCAAGAGTTTTAGTTATCGCCCGGCCTCCGGTCAGGTGGAAACTCACATCAATAATTGAAAAAAACTTTAATCGAAAACCTAGAAAGGAAATTGTTATGAAGCGTAGTGCAGGTTTTACTCTGATCGAACTGGTCATCGTGATCGTGATTCTGGGCATTCTGGCCGTGAC
>JAGOXX010000154.1 GCA_018059485.1 Aeromonadaceae bacterium
GCCTCCAGCTTGAAATCGTCACGCTGATTCAGCAGCAACGCCGATAACAACTGCTTCTGCGCCGAGGTGAATCCCGGCATGTCGATGTTGTCGATGATGTAGGCCGCATGCTGAGGCGCCTTCTTGTATTCGATGCAGAGGCCGAGTTCGTAGAGCATGGCGGCCCAACGCAGCATGGGACGACCATATTGCTCGCTCAGATGCCAGGGCTCCTTGAGCTGCAGGAAGCCGGTCAGACAGGCATTGCGGACCCGTTCGGCCTGTTCCCGATCCAGCTGATAGCGGGTAATCAGGCTTTCCGCCGTCCGTTCCCGAGCGTCACAATCCCGCTTGCGACCGACCA
Organism: Aeromonadaceae bacterium; assembly: GCA_018059485.1. Lineage (GTDB taxonomy): Bacteria > Pseudomonadota > Gammaproteobacteria > Enterobacterales > Aeromonadaceae > Pseudaeromonas. The sequence goes on from JAGOXX010000154.1 coordinate 344, forward strand.
TGCCATAGATGAGCCCCTCGCGCAGCGCGCCGCCCGCCAGGGTCATGTTGTCGATCCGCAGCACTTCGAAGATAGCGATGAGAATCGCCAAGCCAGAGGGGAAAACCGTCAACCGCTCAGGAACCAACCCTTGCAGCGCCAGTTGATCGATGCGGCCACATTCGATGGCCTGCATCTTCAATTCGTTGAGTTTGCTCAGGGTCACCCGTTCACTGCGCCCCTGGGCAATCATGATCTCTTGCAGCGCCTGCACTGTGCCCGAAGCACCCACGCAGGTGATCCAACCCAAGTCCAGATAACCTTGTTGAACCTGAGACAGTACCTCTTTGGCGCCATGAATGGCAGCCTCGAAGTTGCTTACGCTCAGTAGGCCATCACTGAAGTAACGCTTGAGCCAGGTGACACAGCCCATATGCAGACTATTCAACAGCTTGGCATCGTTCTGTTCGCCGATCACCAGTTCAGTACTGGCACCACCAATATCGATGACCAACCGCTTCCCGTCACCACTCGAGGTCCAGGAGACCCCCTGGTAGATGGTCTTGGCCTCATCCTCACCGGTGATCACCTCGATATGGTGTCCCAGAATGCGCTCGGCTTCGATCAGAAAATCATCGACGTTGGCCGCCAGACGGAGTGTGGCGGTCCCCACGATGCGGGTGTTCTCTTTCGGAACATCTTGCAGTTGTTCAGCAAACAGTCGCAGACAGTCCCAACCCCGCTCCATCGCCTCCAGGCTCAGCCGACTATCGGCATCCAGCCCGGCGGCCAGACGCACCTTGCGTTTGACCTTGGCGACGGTGCGAATGGCTCCGGCCACCTCCCGTACTACCAGCATGTGAAAGCTGTTAGAGCCCAAATCGATGGCGGCATAGAGAGGTGACTGGTTCACGGTATGACGTCCTGTCAGGGTTTACGAGGGCCACGGCGACGACCGGCACTTGGCTGGCGATCACGCACATTCCGGTTGACTCCGGCACGGTGACGGTGGATACGTTTCGGCGCCGCAACATCCTGCAGCAGAGCCTGACGATCGTATTTGCTGACCGGGATCGGGTGGTGGATATACTCTTCGATCGCCGGCAGGTTGAAGGCGTAATCTTCACAAGCAAAGCTGATCGAGTGACCACTCTTGCCGGCTCGGCCGGTACGACCGATGCGGTGAACATAATCCTCACAATCATCGGGCAGATCGTAGTTGAAGACATGGGTCACATCGGGGATGTGCAGACCACGGGCGGCCACGTCGGTCGCCACTAGGATGTCGAGAGTCCCCTTGGTGAAATCCTCGAGGATCTTCATCCGCTTCTTCTGCGGCACATCGCCGGTCAACAGACCAACGCGATGACCATCGGCCTCGAGCCAGCCATGCACGTCTTCACAGATATGCTTGGTATTGGCAAAGACGATGGCCTTATCCGGCCACTCTTCTTCAATCAGCGTCAAGAGCAGCAGCATCTTGTCATCGTTGGAGGGGTAGAAGAGCTCCTCCTTGATGCGTTGGCCCGTCATCTGCTCCGGCTCGACCTGCACATGCTCCGGCTGAGTCATGTGCTCATAGGCCAGCTCCTGCACTCGCAGTGACAGGGTGGCGGAGAAGAGCATGTTCAGACGTTGCGCAGGTGGCGGCATGCGGCGGAACAGCATGCGAATATCCTTGATGAAGCCGAGATCGAACATGCGATCGGCTTCATCCAGAACGACTGCCTGGATCCGGGAGAGGTCGATGATCCCCTGCTTCATATAGTCGATGATGCGGCCCGTGGTGCCGATCAGAATGTCGACCCCCTGCTCCAGCACCGCCAGCTGCTTGTCGTAGCCATCGCCACCGTAAGCCAGCCCCAGCTTGAAACCTGTGCTTTCGGACATGGGGACTGCATCGTTATAGATCTGCACCGCCAGCTCTCGAGTCGGCGCCATGATCAACACGCGCGGTTGATTGGTTTTCCGGTCATCGGCGGCTGGGTGAGTCAGCAGGTGGTTGAAGATCCCGGCCAGGAAGGCGATGGTTTTACCCGTCCCGGTTTGGGCCTGACCCGCAATATCTTTGCCTGCGATGAGGATAGGAAGAGACAACGCCTGAATCGGCGTGCAATAGTGAAATCCCTTGGCTTCCAGACCGGCGAGAACCTGAGGTTCCAGCCCCATCTGGGCGAATTTCTGTTCAGTTAAGTGTGTTTTGCTCATGGCAGACAGGTTATCAGGTTGGACTTGCAATAATAAACAGGATCATTTCAAATAGGGCAACTATTTGCCTTTTATTTACATCTATTGGCTATATTTTCCAACAGATACTCAACAACAGACTGGAGTGGTAGATGAGTGACAAGATTGTTCAACTGACCGATGCCAGCTTCGAAGCAGACGTGATCAAGGCTCAGGGCCCGGTACTGGTCGACTTCTGGGCTGAGTGGTGTGGTCCGTGCAAGATGATTGCCCCTATCCTGAATGAAGTAGCTGACGAATACGCGGGTAAGCTGACGGTCGCCAAGATCAATATCGACCAGAATTCCGAAACAGCCCCCCGTTACGGCATCCGTGGCATCCCGACCCTGTTGCTGTTCAAGAACGGCGCCGTGGCCGCCACGAAAGTCGGCGCGCTGTCCAAGACTCAATTGAAAGAGTTTCTGGACGCCAATATCTAATCCACCAAGGGCGCTCTTCGAGCGCTCTTTGTTTTTACCTGACGGAATAGACGCCCCCGCGATTTGGTGCTAACTTATACAGCGACCTAGTCATCTACTTGCGCTGATCTGCGCTCTCTCCTTTCGAAAGCAGCCTCACCCAGCGACCGTCTAAAACCGCATCATTTCCTTGTTGATACCCATTCATCGCCATGAATCTGACTGAATTAAAGAACACCCCCGTCTCCGAGCTGGTACAGCTTGGTGAATCCATGGGCCTGGAAAACCTGGCTCGTCTGCACAAAAAAGACATCATCTTCGCCATCCTCAAGGCTCACGCCAAGAGCGGGGAAGATATTTTCGGTGATGGCGTGCTGGAAATCCTGCAAGACGGTTTCGGCTTCCTGCGTAGCGCAGACAGCTCCTACCTGGCCGGCCCGGATGACATCTACGTTTCGCCAAGCCAAGTGCGCCGTTTCAACCTGCGCACCGGGGATACCATCTCCGGCAAGATCCGCCCACCGAAGGAAGGCGAGCGCTACTTCGCGCTGTTGAAGGTTGATACCGTCAACTACGACCGTCCGGAAAATGCGCGCAACAAGATCCTGTTTGAAAACCTGACGCCGCTGCACCCGACCAAGCGCCTGCGCCTGGAACGCGGTAACGG
>JAGOXX010000155.1:0-1576 GCA_018059485.1 Aeromonadaceae bacterium
GGAGGCATCGGCATTATATGTCAGTTTGGTAATCACACAACTTTTGCGGGCAGCAGAGTTTATCGCCATGCCGCGTCTGTTTTTTCACCAAAATTGGCCATCCGCATTTGGGACAAGTGCGCATCACTGGCGGCTCGTTCACCACATATTTACAGCGCGGGAAATTATCACATGCAAAAAATGATTTTCCGTATCGGGAGGTGCGACTCACCAAATGGCCAACATTGCAGGATGGGCAAGACACATCGGATGACAGAGTCTCATCTTGCGATTCGATGTGCTGGCAAATCGGATAATTAGTACAGCCAATGAACAAGCCATACCGCCCCTTTTTAATGGCCATCGGCTGACCACAGGCGGGACAGACTGACCCCTCGAGAACCTTCTGCAGCTCAACACCATGATTCACCAAGGACCGAATATAGCTGCACGACGGGTACGCAGAGCAGCCTAGAAATGGTCCATGTTTTCCCTGCCGGATTACCAGCTCGGCACCGCAGTCAGGGCAGGTTTGATACTCACGCGATAATGCATGCTCGTGGGTCGAAAAAAGCTGCGGATCTATTTTGGACATGCTCGCCTCCAATCAGCGCTGCGGATGATAACAGCGAGCAACTCCTCTGTCAGTGAATGAGCCCTTCGGGTTCATCGTAGAGCAACCCTTCCATCTGATGACAGGCATTTTCATTGCCTGGAACATTGAATAGCACCATCAACACCACCCATTTCAGATCATCCAACTCAATCTCTGGATTATCCAACTCCATCAGGCGTTCGATGACGATTTCCCGGGTTTCAACACTCAAGACGCCAATCTGCTCCAGGAATAGCAAGAAACCTCGACACTCAACGCCCAATTTAGCCATTTCAGGGACGGCATAGATGCGGAAGGAGCCGGTCGCACTGATCGGTCTCGGCGCGCTCTCTTCATCATGCAAGACGGCCAGGTGCTCAAGCCATGCAAGTGCCTTATAGATCTCATCCTGGTGAAATCCGGCACGACTCAACTCTTCCGCAAGTTCGTCCTGATCCACCATCAGATCGGCATCGCTTTGGACATAGGTTTCGAACAGGTACATCAGTACATCAAACATCGTCAGTCCCTCCTCGTCCTCACATAACCACCGGGCACGGAAGTAATCCAACCCGCAAGCTCCAGCTCTAGCAATTCGGCTATCACTCGATCGATGGGTTGTTGGCTCAACTGCGCCACCACATCAATAGGCGTGACCTCATAACCTACGTTATCCAACAATTTAGAGCTTGGCAAACAATCGGATACCGGAGACAACGGCAAGCTGGCCTGCCGAATGCCATGATCACCCATGTGCACGGCTATCTCTTCCACTATATCGGCCGCGGAACAGACAAGTTTTGCCCCTTGTTGAATTAAATGCAGACAGCCAGTGGCTACAGGATTCTGAAGCGCCCCGGGCACGGCAAATACCTCTCGTCCTTGTTCCAGCGCATAGCGCGCCGTAATCAAGGATCCGCTCTGCGCGGCCGCCTCAATGACGACAGTCCCCAAGGACAAGCCACTGATGATGCGATTTCTACGCGGAAAATTCTCTGCACA
>JAGOXX010000155.1:1676-3629 GCA_018059485.1 Aeromonadaceae bacterium
AGGGGACGCCTTGGCGAGGAGCCGTAGCCCACGAACGGGGCCCACTCCGGGAACCCCGTCCAAACACAACCACGCGGTCTGTTCAGCCGAGGTTCCCATCGCCATGGTTAGGGATTCCCAACCAGATAACCTCTATAAATTTGATCGTTCGCCCGCAGGATCAGCGCCAGCGAGATACGATCGTATATCTTGAAGGCCATTGCTTGGCCAACCGCCTCATTTGGCAGCTGTTGCGCATCGCCCGAGAGAACTTTCTGACCCTCGGTGCTAATCAGCTTGTACGCCAACGTATCGGCACTCTTGCCGGTAACGCCAACACCAGGCCGCAGAATGGAGAACACTTGCCCACTCTGGACGCCATCCTTAGCCCCCTTGTCGAGCATGATCACCTCATATTTGCCGGCGACCGAACTCTCACCACCCATATCGATGATTTGTGCATTACCACTCAATGCGGCTGGTTGCAGGGTGAAATAGGCATCCAGCTGCTCCTGTTCCGGTAATGGCATGACACGATCACCCTGCTGAACGTCCTTCACATTCTTCGTCAGCAAGACCTCGGTAATACCATCAGGATGGGCAACTCCAGCGGTGACAACCCCAGTAAAAATGGCTCTTTGCCCGAGGGACTCACCACTTTGTTTGTCCTTATAGATGGCACCAGGGCGGTAAACCCCATACTGTTGCCCCTCGACCAGCGCACCTTTCACGAACAGTCGTTGCTTCTCGAGCATCGCCTTGTCATTCAGGTTGTTGCCCAGAATATATGGAATGTCATCTACGTTGCTGTTGCCGGGGAAAATATGGTCACTGCGCAGAAACGCCGCGATAGAAGCCAGTGAAATGGTTGGCACCGGTGTAACTTTCGACTCGACCCGCACCTTCGGAGAAAGCCTGACCTGACGCTTCTGACCGTGATGGTCCTGAACTAGGCGAGGCTCACCATTCACCCAAACCAGATTCAGTACGTCGCCAGGATAGATCCAGTGCGGATCCTTCACCTGTGGATTGACCTGCCATAGACGCGGCCACAACCAGGGGCTACGCAAGAAGTGTCCCGAGATATCCCATAGGGTATCTCCCTTCTTGACGACATAGCTATCCGGATGACCCTCTTTTAGTTGTAATACATCAGCTACAGCAGCTGAAACCAGCAACCAACTGGCGAAGAAAAACCCAATCTGACGATATCTCATAGCTGTCCTTGCATACGCCGCCTATCAAACTATTAATTACCAGCGCAAATGACTAGAATTACGCCAGTACCCTTGTCTAACCATATTTAAAGTAAAGCGAATTATGGCGGTTTTAGAAGTTTTACGTTTTCCCGACGAACGTCTGCGCACCATTGCCCAGAACGTAGTGTCGTTTGGTCCCACCATCCAACAGATAATTGATGATATGTTTGAAACCATGTACGCAGAAGAAGGTATTGGCCTTGCTGCGACACAAGTCAACATTCATCAACGAATAATCGTGATCGACACCTCTGAAGATCGTACTGGACGACTGGTTTTAATCAACCCAGAACTCTTGGAACAGCGAGGTTCGACAGGTATCGAAGAGGGTTGTCTCTCCGTTCCTGAGTGCAGAGCTCTGGTTCCTCGTGCCGAATGGGTCAAAATTCGAGCAACCAATGCACAGGGTGAGCAGTTTGAATTGGAAACTGACGGTTTGCTCGCGATCTGTATCCAGCACGAGATGGATCATCTGGTCGGTAAACTATTCGTCGATTATCTGTCCCCCCTCAAGCGTCAGCGGATCCGCCAGAAAATGCTGAAGATGGACAAAATCGATCGCCGCCCACTCTGAGAGGTTCGTCTTGCAGAATCTGAAAATCATCTTTGCCGGCACCCCGGACTTCGCAGCACAACACCTGCGGGCACTGCTCGATGCCGGGTTGACGGTAGCGGCAGTCTACACCCAGCCGGATCGCCCGGCGGGGCGAGGGAA
>JAGOXX010000156.1 GCA_018059485.1 Aeromonadaceae bacterium
GACTTCTATATTCCGCCCAGCGAGCCCTTCAGCACCATAGGGGGTCTCCCCTACCTGTATGAAGTCAATCTGCGCCGCTTCGCCGAACGCTTCCAACGCTATCTGGATAACGGCCAACTGAACCTGATGTTGTGGCGCCACGAGCAAAACTCGTTTCACCTCAAAGGGATCTCGGTCGATGGACAACGAACCCTGATCACCGGCAGCAATCTAAATCCGCGCGCCTGGGCGCTGGATCTGGAAAATGGTCTGCTGCTGCAGGATCCAACCGGCCTGCTGGTTGGCCCGTTTGCCGAGGAGCGCCAGCAGATACTGGAGCACACGCGCCGTCTGAATCACTTCACCGAACTGGAGCGACTGGTCGACTACCCGGAGGCCGTTCGTCGCCTGCTGGTCCGCCTGCAACGCTTCAAGGCTCATCTGCTGCTCAAGCAGCTGCTCTAAACCCCGGGCGGTGGTCGTCAACCACCGCCTGTCGGCCCCTACAGGTAGAACTCCCGTTCCGCAGATGGCTCTGATATGATCTGATCATATTTACAGTGTTTCCACTGGAGCCATATGCAGCTGGATCAGATCCCGGTCACCGGCCTCAAAGGCGTCGGCACCAAGCTGGCAGAAAAGTTGCGCCATCTGCATCTGCAGACGGTGCAGGATCTGCTGTTCCATCTGCCTCACCGCTACGAAGACCGCACCCTGCTCTGCCCAATCAGCGAGCTGTTACCCGGCATGCAGTGCAATGCCGAAGGCATCATCCAGGATTGCCAGATCATCCCGGCCCGGCGTCGCATGCTGGTCTGCCGGATCAGCGATGGCAGCGGCACCCTGACCCTGCGCTTCTTCAACTTCACCCAGGGGCAGAAGGGGACACTGGCCGTCGGACGCCGTCTGCGCTGCTTTGGCGAGATCAAGGCCGGAAACTATGGCCCCGAGATCATTCACCCCGAGTACAAGCTGCTGGAGAGCGGCAGCGAACCTGAACTGGCAGAGCAGCTGACGCCTGTCTATCCGACGACCGAAGGACTGCGCCAGCAGACCCTGCGCAATCTGACGGATCAGGCACTGGCCTTGCTGGCGCAGTTTGGCGTGCGTGAACTGCTCCCCGCCGGGCTTTACCCGCAGCAGATCGGCTTGAGCGAGGCCCTGCAACTGCTGCATCGACCGCCTCCCGAGCTGGCCTTATCGATGCTGGAGTTTGGCCAGCATCCAGCCCAGCAACGACTGATCATCGAGGAGCTGCTCGCCCATAACCTGTCGGTACTGCAGGTGCGGCAACGCAACAAGCAGCACCCAGCCTGTCCGCTGCCGCCTCACCCCCGGCTGGTCGAGCAACTGCTCGCCGGACTGCCATTTCAGCCAACCGGTGCCCAATCCCGAGTCGTGGCGGAGATCAGCGCCGATCTGGCCCAACCGCACCCCATGATGCGTCTGGTACAGGGCGATGTCGGCTCCGGCAAGACGCTGGTCGCCGCCATGGCAGCGCTGCAAGCCATCGGCCAAGGAGGACAGGTCGCCCTGATGGCCCCCACCGAACTACTCGCCGAACAGCACGCCCTGAACTTCAGCCGTTGGCTGGAGCCCCTAGGGTTGCGCGTCGGCTGGCTGGCTGGCAAGCAGAAGGGTAAGGCCCGCGAACAGCAGATGCAGGCCATCGCCGAGGGCTGCGTCCAGATGGTGGTTGGCACCCATGCCATGTTTCAAGAGCAGGTTCGCTTCCACCATCTGGTCCTAGCGATCATCGATGAACAGCACAGATTCGGCGTCCACCAACGGTTGGCGCTACGCGAAAAGGGGGCCCAGGCCGGCCTCTATCCACACCAGCTCATCATGACGGCCACGCCGATCCCCCGGACACTGGCGATGACCGCCTATGCCGATCTGGACACCTCCATCATCGACGAGCTGCCGCCGGGACGCACGCCGGTGACCACGGTCGCCCTGCCCGATACCCGCCGCGCCGAGGTGATGGATCGGGTGCGGCAGGCCTGTGGCGAAGGGCGCCAGGCCTACTGGGTCTGCACCCTGATTGAAGAGTCCGAACTGCTCGAGTGTCAGGCGGCGGAAAACACCGCCCTGGAGCTGCAGCAACAACTGCACGGCTTGCATATCGGCCTGGTCCACGGCCGCATGCGTCCGTTGGAAAAACAGACCGTCATGGATGACTTCAAGGCGGGGCGCTTGCACCTGCTGGTCGCCACCACTGTCATCGAAGTCGGCGTCGATGTGCCGAATGCCAGTCTGATGATCATCGAAAATCCCGAGCGGCTCGGGCTGGCACAGCTGCACCAGTTGCGTGGCCGGGTTGGCCGCGGTGCCGTCGCCTCCCACTGCGTACTGCTCTATCACGCCCCCTTGTCAAAAACGGCGCAACAACGACTGGCCGTGTTGCGAGACAGCAACGATGGCTTTGTCATCGCCCAGAAGGATCTGGAGCTGCGCGGCCCCGGCGAACTGCTCGGTACACGGCAAACCGGTCTGGCTGATTTGAAGATCGCCGATCTGGTGCGCGACCAGGCCTATATCCCGCAGGTACAGCGGCTGGCGCAGACCCTCTATCGGCAGCACCCCGGCCTGGTCGAACCGCTGATCCGGCGCTGGCTGACCGCTGGCGAACAGTACGCTCAGGCCTGAGCGTGTGGCAGGGCTTCGCATCAGGCCGACAAACGCCTATGATTGGCCTTAATCATTCAGCCGAGACGATTTATTCATGCGCCTTGCGATCCGCATCTTTCTCTACAGCATTCTGAGTCTGGTTATCGCCCTCTGGTTGGTTCTCGGCCTGTTCAAGCCCGACTACCTCAAAGCGCCTCTCTCCGCCTGGATCCAGCAACAGACCGGCCTGCCGCTCACCATAGGGCGTCTGGAGTTCAACCCCTTCTATCCGAATGTCATGCTGGCCGAACAGATCAAGCTCGGGGATGAGATCAGTGCCGAGAAGCTCTACATCGAGATAGCTTCCGGCTCCTGGTTTGAACGAAGGGTCGAGGTGGCGCATCTGGATTTGATTGCCCCCCGCATCAAGCTCAAACCAGGGCAACCCCTCCCCTCACTGCCCCTGCAACAGCTGACCATCCAGGATCTGAACATTGACCGTCTGACCCTGGAAACCGAGGCAGGTAGCCTGACGGGTGCCAGTTTCCAACTGGGTGACTGGCAGCTGCTGCGCGACGGGAAGTGGCAACCGCTGCAGCACTTCAGCTTCGGCGGTCATGCCAACCAGCTGGTGTGGCAGGGGGTACAGCTGGCCAAGCTCAGCGGTGAAGGCGAAGTTGCCGAGGGTAAACTCACACTGCGCGATGGCGATGCCCGGCTGTTTGATGGACGGGTGGCCACCAGCCTGAGCTGGGATATTCCTGGCAAGCAGTTGGAGATCAACACTCTGCAGGTCAACGGGGTTCGACTCCATCAGGCGCAGTGGCCAGCCATTTCGCTGCACGGCGTGACCATCAAGCAAGGCGAGCTGCAGCAGGTGACGCTGACCCAGAGCAACGGCATCACTCTCAACGATCTCAACCTGACGCTGCAGGATGGCCTGTGGCAACCGGAGGGCATCTGGCGAGGCAAACTCAAGGGCAAGCTCGGCGAGCTGGCGTTAGGCCGCGTCTCGATCAGTGAACTCGCCGGTGAACTG
>JAGOXX010000157.1 GCA_018059485.1 Aeromonadaceae bacterium
CGCTCCTTTGGCCGTTACGGCTGCCAAGTGACACTGGAGTCTGGCAAGGTCATCCACAGCGAACTGGAATTTGCCGATTAACTGCCAGGGCTGTCCCGTCAGGCAGAGCCGACAAGGAACGCAACCACGCCAAATTCTGCAGCTTAGAGAGCTGCGTTAGACTCCCGCACTCGTGGCGCGACGCTCGATGGTCCAGCGCCACCCTCTTTTTACTTGCCGCGAGTCACTTCCCGGTGCCCTAGCGCTATCCGCCGAGAAACTGAGCGGGTTATCATGCCTCAATAGGAGCCATAAAAGGCTCGACTCATGGAAGAGGCACTGAAGAGATGGTCAACTCGCTACCGCCCGAACTCGTGGCTGACAGCCATGACATTTACAGCTGGCACGATACGCCACGGGATCCCGCTACGCTGCACGCCCTGGCCAGCCATCCGGAACCTTCTGTTCGCTACCAGATTGCTCTGCACCCGGATACCCCGGTTGAGACGCTGCGCCAGTTGGCCGCCGACGCCGTCCCCTGGGTACGCGAAAGCACCGCCTTCAACCCGCACACACCCGCCGATCTGCTGGCCGCCCACCTGGCCTCCGGCAATCCGGCGCTCTGGTTTGCCCTGGCCCATAATCCAGCCCTCAGTGAAGCCCAACAGCTGGAGCTGGTTCAACTGGGCGATGTGCCGTCACAGCTGGCCATAGCCAACCAGACCAACGCCACCAGGGTATGGCAGGCCATCCTCGACAGTGGCAAGGCACGCGAGTGTGACTGGTACGCCGATCTGGCCCAGGCCCTCGATCCGAAGACCAAAGCCAGCAAGTTCTCCCGTCTGTTGTGTGAAAACAACATGCCGCTGTGTGTGCAGAAAGCCGCCGCCTTGCATAGCAATTGCCCCGAGCGCTTCTGGCCCCTGCTGATGTGCTACCTGCCCGATCAGATTGCTCAGAATACCCAGTATGCCCTGCAACTACTGGAAAACCCGACCAGCCTGAAATCCTATGGCTTCGAGCAGTGGAAGATCGACAAGTGGCTGACCTCGGCGAACGCGCCGGGCATGGTCAGCCGTTACCTCAGTCAGCATGCCGACAAGGAGAGTAACCGCCTGCGAGCCCTGGGTGCGGCCACAGCATCACTGGCGGATGTGCAACCACGGTTGCTACGGCTCAGTGTGCATCATCAAAAGCGCATCGCCGTCCGCGCCGATCTCACCCTCTTCATGCAATGGCAACTGACTCGCTCCCCCTTTGAGGAGGTGCGAGATATTCTGGCGCGTAATCTCACCTGTCCCGCCGAGATCCAGCAGCAGTTATTGGTCGATGAGGATGAAGGAGTACGACAAACCCTGCTGCATTTGCGCCCTGAATTGGCGGCCAACCAGCTAGAGGAAGCCTCGTTGGAGGAACGGATCCAGCTCGTCGCCCACCTCGAGCGGCCAGAACTGCTGGCCGAGCTGGCACAAGAGAGCAACCCGCAGATCCGGGTCGCCGTGGCCAGCAATAGCTATACCGATGAGGCGACACGCCAGATATTGCTCAAGGACAGTGACCCCGAGGTGCGGGCCAGTGCCATGTGTCACCGAGCATGGGATCTGGATGGCGCGGCTCGCATCGACTGGCTCACCGCCTGCGCCGACGACGAGAGCCCGGTCGTCCGGGTGAAGATTGCGGAAATGAGCAAGGAGCAGTCGCTGCTGTTACGGTTCGCCGCCGACCCCAGCGAAGCAGTGCAACAGGTAGTGGCCGCGAAAGCCGAACAGATCGAGGTATTACGGCAACTGCGGCTGAGCCCGTTTGCCAGCATTCAGGAACTCTGGCTGACGCGGATCTACTCAGCCCTTCACTATGCAGCCTTCTATCGCCATCTCCCGCTGGAGATGCGCCAGTCACTGGTCGCGCGCAAATTGCCTGACCCTACGGCCATCCTCCCCCCTCCGTTGGATGAAGCATGGCAGTGGGCTCTGGCCAAAGAGGCAGACCCCCTGATTCTTCGCGCCGCCCTACCCCATTTTTCGGTAACCGCGGCACTCGAGATGTTGATGGAACGCTGGCGACGGGAAGAGAGGGTCGATCTGGAGGTCTGTGAGCTGGCGGCCAGCCACACCAGGCTGGTGGCAAACCAGCTATTCTGGGCGCAGCAACCAGAGGAGAGCCCTCGTCGAAGCTTATTGAATAATGAGCGTCTCAGCGACGAGACCATGGTGGTCTTGCTCACCAACGCCGATCCGGCGGCACGTCTGGAGCTGCTGGACTATCTGGAACAGCAATGCAGTAGCGAACGCAAAGCCCCCTTCAACCCCTTCGCCAAGGCTGACCCCTTCGCCGGGGCCGAACAGCATCTGAGCAAGGATCCGGCGGATGAGATCCGCCGCCGCGTGGCCGCTTTTTGCATCAATCCGCGCGCCATCGCGCGGCTGGCTGAAGATCCCTCGCTGGAAGTACGTCGAGCCATGGCAGAAGCCATGACCGAAAGTGCCGAACAACAACCGCGGCGGGAGCGATTGCGCATCAGCCCAGCCTACAAGAGCGCTAAAGCGACGCTGGCCCAAGATCCGGATCCACTCATCCAGGAGATCATCAATACCCGTTGGGATATCACCCATCGCTCTGAAGCCGGAAAACGGCAGTACGAGATCGAACAGATACTGGCCGCGCTGCCCCGTCTCAGAAATTCGGCGGGGCTGGACAAATATATGCATCATGAGAGCGAGGCGGTGCGTCAGGCCATTATCAATCACCCCAGCTGTACGCTGTGGCAACTGATCCGGCTCAGTCACGATGAGCGCCCTGCCGTTCAGCAGGCCATCACGGCATTTCGGAGCCAGCACCAGCCGCCGTTTCCCGATGCCCTATTTACCCAGTTACGATGCATGGATGCAAACGGGATCAATTCGCGGCTCTCGGAGTGGGCCCAGGGTGGCGATAACCAAGCCATACAACTGGCGGCCCGCTTCTCGACCGACAAGGCGACACTGGATGAGTTCCTGTGTCTCGAGCTGCCGATCGCACTGCAACTCCTGAATAACCACAAGCTCAGCGCCCAGCAGATCAATCGGCTCGCCAGACGCGAGGAGGAGCCGCTGCAGTTGACCATAGCCAGCTCGCAACGGCTGGTTCGCAAGATGCGCAACGATGATCCCGACCATTTGCAGGCGCTGGAACACTCCCCGCATCTCTCCGTTCGTCTGGCGCTGTGTGCCAACCAGGAAATGCCCACCGATCGCATGAGAGCTCTCTATCTGGATCCCTGCGTCGAGATCCAGCTCATCGCTATCCGCCTCGGGTTGAGCACCGAGCCCCTGCATGAACTGCTCGATAGCCCCCATGCCGAGGTGGTGATTGCGGCGGCCCAATTCATCAAGGATTGGCGCTCCTTTGAACCTGGTGCCAAGCGCAAATTGCGGGAACACCCTGACCCCGAAGTGCAGGCCTGGGCCAAAAAGAGTATTCGAGGTCGAAACTGAGCCTGCATCAACCACGCTGACCAGATCAAAAAGAGAATAACAATGCACGGGCAAGGAAGCCTCACATGACTCACGACGAACGTTGTCATCACCTCTCGAATTGGCCGGAGGAACGCCTGACGGCGGATGCACTGCAGCAACATGCGGCCCATGAGCAGCCCG
>JAGOXX010000158.1 GCA_018059485.1 Aeromonadaceae bacterium
CCTTGGCCATCGGAGTGCTTGAGCGGGTTACGCTCATCGGTGAGCCACATGCCATCTTGCACAAATTTGTAGGACCAGCGACCCGGCTCCAGATAAACGGTGAGTTGCCACTGCCCCTGATCGTTTTTGACCATGGGCAGGGTATCGGCCTGCCAGTCGTTCATCTCGCCAGCGAGAAAAACCTGCCTCGCGTTCGGTGCCTGCCAGGTGAATGTGACAGCTTTGGCGTTGCTGCTGGCCGCGGGTTGCTGACTGTTGCTGCGATGCTGTTTCACTGTGTCTCCTTGCTGGGGGGCGTTTGCCTGGCTGGTCAGGGTGACGAGCAGCAGGGCAAAAAGGTAGTAACGGGTCATACGAGAGCTCCTTGGGGTTGTTCACTCCTAAGGTATCCAGATGTGCAACCAGCCGACTTGATAGTTTGCGCCAAGATGTGCCACCGGCCCTAACACCACTAGTGTTTCCAGGGCAAGGGGGTGATTGGGGCGTTACCAGAGGTGATAACTGGGGCTGGGGGTGGTGCGCACCGGCAGGGTGAGGCGAAAGCGCTGTTCCTGCTCATGGGGAAGATGCAGCTCCACCGGCGCATCGGCAAAGTGCCAGCCGCTATGGAAGATCCACTGGGCGTAGCAGTGATAGAGGAAGACTGGCAGCAAGGAGGCGTCGCCTTGCTGGGTAAAGGTGGCGCGAAAACCAGCTGGCATGCGTAGGGTCTCAACTCCGGCTGGCGCCGCCCCGGAGCGGGCTTCAACGGCCACCATGACACAGAAGTAGTGGCACTGGCCGGGTCTCGGCTTGTAGATAAAGACCCGTGGCGTCTGTCGCTGGCCAAACAGGGTTTGCAGATCAGCAGCCAGGCGGCGGGTCTGCTGCATCAGGGGCCGGCCACTCATCTGATCCGGGTGCATCAGGCTGCTGAGGCCCCACAGTAGTTGTTCCGGGACTTGGCGAAGTCGGGGCGATTGCTGATGCTGAGCTGCCAACTCACCGAGCATGGCGGTATCGAGAATGGGTCTGTGATAGTTGTGACTGAGGCAACCCTGCTGACGAAACTCGCTGGGGGTCATAAAGTAGTGGCGGCGAAAGGCGCGGATGAAGGCCTCATGACTGCCGAACTGGCAATCGAGGGCCAGAGCGAGAATATCCTGATGCCCCTGTACCAGTTGCTGGGCGGCTAGGGTCAGGCGGCGTCCGCGCACATAACTGGCCAGGCTCTCACCCACCGAGTCGGCAAAGTGCCGTTGCAGCGAGCGAAGTGACATGGCGGCCGACGCGGCGATATCCTCTGCTGTTAGCGGCTCAAACAGATTGTTCTCCAGAAACTCTCCGGCATAGAGCAAGCGCTCCTTGTCCACCGAGATCCCTCCATCCCTCGTGTCCTGGCGTCGAGCATAACAAATCAATGGCGGTTGGCGTCATCTTTGCTGGTGAACCTGAGCCAAAAATATGATGTTCGGATGCCTGGCCGCTGTAGAGGCTAGACCTCGCCTGCTCAGGTCCGAGTCGGAAGCGCGTGAGAGCGGTTGCCTGAGCAGCGGCCAGGGTTCAATTAGCTTTTATCGACTCGCCAAGTGGCGCATGGTCCGAGGGACTTGACTCTGAGTAGTGGTATTTGCTCAAAATCTTGTCGAGAGTGCCGTCGGCTTGGATTTGTTCGAAGCCGTGGCGAAGTTGCTCCACCATCTCGGGGCGTGTCTTTAGTCCGAAGGCCATATAGACATGGCTGAAGGACTTCTCCAAATAGAGGGCGCGCTCGAGATCCTCATAACGACCAAGCTCGGGATTGTGCTGCAGACGCCACATCAGATCCAGCGAAGAGCCCACCAGCAGATCGGTCTTACCACTGAAGAGTTTACGCAGATTTTGCTCCTGATCCTTGGCCAGTTGCAGATGGATGTTATCGGCAAATCCTTCACGTTTTAGCAACTCGTGGACGGCATAGCCGCGGATCACGCCTGTCTGGTACTGCATGGCCTCTTTGAGGGTGGTCAGCTGAATATCTTTGCGGGTCTTGAGCTTGTAGAGTGATTCGCTAAAGGGGAACAGGGGGCCAATCCACTGAAATCTCTTTTCCCGCTCCGGGATGCGGGCAATGCTGAAGATCAACACATTCTCCTGCTGCTCCGCCATGCCGATGGCGCGGGCCCAGGGGTAGACGCGTGGTATGGCGTTGAGGCCTGCTCTGTCCAGTGTTGCCATCACAATTTCTGTGGCTATGCCGCTGATTTTGTCGCCATCGGGATAGTTCAGCGGAGGCAGATCTTCGGTGACCAGCGTTAGTGGCGGCGATGGGGGCGTGGCGCCCCAAAGTGGAGCCAGCAGCAACAAAGCCAGCAACCAGCGAGCAATCATACTGCCTCCCGATGGCAAAGTGTGCACTCTGAGTTTAGTTCAACACTATCGATTGCCTCCGCGGTGCGGTGCCAACTGGTTAATCGTCCTAGATGACACACGGCGGGGTCTCTTCGTTCAGGGTTGCTTGTTGGCTCTGCAGGTGGATGCGGCGAAAGTTCTTGAGCCAGAACCAGATCATCGCCAGCAGGGTCCACAAGCTCAGATAACAGCAGAAACCATAGAGGATCTGCAGCCACAGCGACTGATGAATACAGTCAAAGTGGCATTGCTGTTCGACGGGCATGGCTACCCAGACGCTGAGCCAAAGGAAAAATGCAGCGCATCCAAGCAGCAGCAATGGCAGCAGATGCCGTTTCCAGCCGGCCTGCTGCCATTTACGCACCATCTGCCTCTCGTAGGCTTGATGCCGGCACAGCAAGATCACGTAGTAGGGCGAGACACACCAGCAGAGGGTAAACCACAAGCCAGTTGTCTCTGGGGTGTAGGAACGAGTTTGCCAATCTGCCAGAGAGGGGATCCAGCCGCCCAATCCGTTTTGGAGTGACAGCCACCAGGCGGGCAGTGTGAGCATGCCCTCAGCCTGAGCCCATACTGCGAGTCCGATCAGCAACAGAGGAACCCAGAAGGCCTTTTTTCTGAGCAGGGGATCGGCGGCAACGCCCTCCCAGATGAGGGGATCGGATGGCAAATACATGGCAACTTCCTTGATGCGTTGTCGGGATTTCGCTGTTGCTGCTGGTGAGCTTTATCACTGAGGGGCTACAGAGTCTGCTCCGCCCGGGCAGCATGAATTGCAGCCATGATGTCACGTTGCTTAGGTTGGAGGAAAATGTTGTGGCAACTATCTCGGATAGCAATCACAAACTCAGCGCTTTTGGCGCATCAGGAGTCGTGATTGATCTGGACCTAAGAGTTTGGGAGAAGATAGACACTCGCTGCATACATCCGTGTAGGCGCGATGGCGGCATCCCTGCCGCCATCGCTCTGCTTTTCGTCCAAGACTCTGTGTCGCTGTGGTGAGTGATCTGCTTTTCGGAACCGCTCGTTAGGATTCAAACCCCAGACCCAGCTTGTCCATCAGGCGCAGGAACCCGTTGCGCTTGCCCTGGTTGTGATCGGCCCGATCCAGACACCACTGCATCAGCCGCACCACCGGATAGGCGATGGGCTCCGGCGGGAACGGCAATGCCCACTGACGCACCATGCGTAGCCGGGTGCGTTCGGTATCCAG
>JAGOXX010000159.1 GCA_018059485.1 Aeromonadaceae bacterium
CCGGGTGGATTCGCTCCATGACAACAAGCTTTATTCAGTGAATGTATTTTACTATATCGACCATGTCTTTGTTTTCTTGATGAGTTTACGTGATGGCCCGAAGCAAAGTTGCGTTTGTGTGCAGTGAGTGTGGTGCTGAGTTTCCTCGCTGGCAGGGACAGTGCAGTGAGTGTAATGAGTGGAATACCATTTCTGAGGTTCGAATGAGTGCGCCATCTGGACGAGGTGCGGCTCGCCTCAGTGGCTATGCCGGGGAGCTCAGTGGCAAGGTACAGACCCTCGCCGAGGTGGCGCTGAGCGAGATACCGCGTTTTAGCTCGGGATTTCGCGAACTGGATCGGGTGCTGGGCGGCGGCATAGTGCCGGGCTCGGCCATCCTGATCGGTGGTCATCCAGGGGCGGGGAAGAGCACCTTGCTGCTGCAGACCATGTGCCAGCTGGCTGCCCGGATGCCGACTCTGTACGTTACGGGCGAAGAGTCTCTACAGCAGGTGGCGATGCGGGCCAGTCGGTTGAATCTGCCCAATGACAAGTTGCGCATCGTCTCGGAAACCAGTGTCGAGCAGATCTGTCTGCTGGCCCAGCAGGAAAAGCCCGCCATCATGGTCATCGACTCGATCCAGGTCATGCATGTTGCGGATATCAGTTCGGCTCCCGGCTCCGTCTCCCAGGTGCGGGAAGGGGCTGCCCTGCTGACTCGCTTTGCCAAACAGCATCAGGTTGCCATCTTCATGGTTGGTCACGTGACCAAGGATGGAACCCTGGCCGGTCCCAAGGTTTTGGAGCACTGCGTCGATTGTTCGGTACTGCTGGAGGGGGATGGCGACTCCCGCTATCGGACGCTCAGATGCCAGAAGAATCGCTTCGGGGCCGTCAATGAGCTCGGGGTGTTTGCCATGACGGCGCATGGCATGAAAGAGGTCAGCAACCCCTCAGCCATCTTCCTCAACCGGGGGGAGTCTGAGAGTCCAGGCTCCGTCGTCATGGCCATCTGGGAGGGAACTCGTCCCCTGCTGGTCGAGTTGCAGGCGCTGGTAGACTACTCCCAGTTGTCGAATCCTCGTCGTCTGGCGGTTGGAACCGAGCATAACCGGCTGGCGTTGTTGCTGGCCGTGTTACATCGTCATGGTGGTGTTCAGATGTCGGATCAGGATGTATTCATCAACGTGGTGGGCGGCGTCAAGGTGGAGGAGACCAGCGCCGATTTACCGTTGATCCTGGCCATGGTCTCCAGCTTTCGGGACAAACCGGTGGCACAGGATCTGATCAGCTTTGGTGAGGTGGGGCTGTCGGGGGAAATTCGCCCGGTGCCGTCGGGACAGGAACGTCTGCAAGAGGCGGTGAAACATGGTTTTCGGCGCGCCATCATTCCGAAGGGAAATATGCCCAAACAGGTGATCCCCGGCATGGAGGTGCTGGGGGTCAGTACCTTGGCCGAGGCCTTGGAGCTACTGTAATCTGCAAAGTACCCGAAGATGCGAATGCCACCCTGAGGTGGCATTCGCGGGTAGTGGAGCTTGCTCGGTGGATTAGGGGTTTTCGTGTTCTATGTGCTCTTCGAGCAGATGGGCCAGTTCACGCTTGAGCATATCGGCGTTGCCGACGTTTAGCTCGATCAGCCGTTTGAGGTGCGAGACGCTGTCGATGTCGATGTGGTGACAATAAAGCCCTAGGCGAGATTCCTTGATATAGCTGGGCTCTACTTCCATGCGGATCTCTATGTCTGAGTCAGCCAGTGCAAAACTCAATTCGAAACGCCCCGCCGCGTTCGTTGGCCACTCCTGCGGTTCTTCAACCAGAGCGCCTTGCAGCGAGAGATCCAGCAGTTTGGTTTGCCAGTGGCAGTCGCCCTGACTCAATTTGGCCGGCGTGGAAAATATGACCCGGAAAAAACGGCGACGCTCTATCATGTTGTGCCTCCTGAACTCGTCGTTTTTAGTGTAGGCACAGAAGGCGGGGCAACGTAAGCCCCGCGAATGAATTATGTGCAGCAGGCACAACCCGGTTATTAAGCGCTCAGCAATTCATCAAGGATCTGCAAGGCTTTTACCAGCCGATCCTCTAGGCGAAAACGCTCCTCCAGCACAGGGCCCAGCTGATTCAAATCATCATCGAGATCCAGCGCCTTATCCTCATCGAAGCCGTCACCGTATTTGTCATTGAAGCTCAGAGCCAATTCGGTGGTCGCGGCAATCTTCGGCAGGATACGGTCGACTATGGATTGCTGACGCCCGCTGGCCTTTTCGATGGCATGGATGACGTATTGGTAGATCTCGAAGTGTCCGGCCGAGATGTAATCGACCAGCATCTGGCAGAACTCCTGGACTTGGTCATTCGAGGGGAGGCATTGCTTGCTTCGGCACCCCTTGTGGCCCAGCAGGCCGACAAAGTGGACCAGCAGCTCATGTCGAGCATCTAGCAAGGCATCGATCGATTCATGTTTGCCAGCCAGCATCTGACGGGTCTTATCGAGTCGAGTAAGCATGGTGCCTCCTCTCTTGGTGTATGTAACGTTTCTGTTACCCTCATTAAACGGAGGAACTTACAAGCAGGTCAATAGCGGCGCCAGCTTTCTTTACGCTCTGTTAACTCGGGCATGATTTGTTAGTGAAAGGCTATGGCGACGTAGGCTTCCGGTTACAAATTTGGATGTTACAATCGACCGTCGAAATCGAACAAGGAATCGAATCTGTGACTCAAGCCCTGGTAAATGATCGCTATCTGCGTGCCTTATTGCGTCAACCGGTTGATGTAACACCGGTCTGGATGATGCGTCAGGCGGGACGCTATCTGCCGGAATACCGTGACGTGCGCGCCCAGGCCGGCGACTTTATGTCGCTCTGCCGCAATCCTGAGCTGGCCTGTGAAGTCACTTTGCAGCCGCTGCGTCGCTATGCCCTTGATGCGGCTATTCTGTTTTCCGATATCTTGACGATTCCTGATGCCATGGGCTTGGGGCTCAGCTTCGGGCAAGGGGAAGGGCCTCGTTTTGCCAACCCTGTGACCTCGTTGCAGGATGTTGTGCAGTTACCGATCCCTGATCCGGAACAGGAACTGCGTTATGTGATGGATGCGGTACGCACCATTCGACGGGAGCTGGCAGGCGCTGTGCCGCTGATCGGTTTTGCCGGCAGCCCCTGGACCCTGGCCACCTATATGGTGGAGGGTGGTGGCTCCAAGACCTTCAGCCGAATCAAACAGATGATGGTGCGTGAGCCGGCGATTCTGCATGCCTTGCTGGCCAAGCTGGCGGATAGCGTCTGTCTCTATCTGAATGCCCAGATCGCCGCCGGAGCCCAGTCGCTGATGTTGTTTGATACCTGGGGGGGGGTCCTTTCTACGCCAGCCTACCGGGAGTTCTCGCTCGACTACATGGCGCGTATCGTCGATGGCTTGGTTCGCAATCATGAGGGGCGCCGGGTCCCTATCACCCTGTTTACCAAGAACGGTGGTCAGTGGCTCGAAGCCATCGCCGATACGGGGTGTGATGCCATTGGTCTGGATTGGACCGTCGATCTGGCCGCTGCCCGTGCGCGTGTTGGTGATCGCGTGGCGCTACAGGGCAACATGGATCC
>JAGOXX010000160.1 GCA_018059485.1 Aeromonadaceae bacterium
ATCCGTACACCGCTCAATGCGGTGATCAATTTGTCAGAACTGTTGGCGGAAACCCGTCTGGATGAACAGCAGCGTCACTTGCTGGCTGGTATCTGTGAAGGGGGGAGTGCGTTATTACAACTGGTCAATGATGTTCTCGACTTCTCCAAGATCGAGGCGGGTAAGCTGGAGATCATGCCAGCCCCCTTCAATCTGCGTGCGTTACTGCGTGGGCTTGAAGATCTTTACGGTAAACAGGCGAGCGAAAAGGGACTGGTATTGGAGTTTAATCTGGATGCGCGTTTACCCGAGATGGTTGAGTCGGACCCGGCGCGCGTACGGCAAATCATGCAAAATTTGCTCTCCAATGCGATCAAGTTTACCGATCACGGTTTTATCCGTGTCTCGGTAGCAGCGGCCTCCGAGGGTGAGCCTGCTGATTTGGTGCATGTCACCGTTCAGGATAGTGGGATTGGCATAGCCCAAGAGCACTTGGGATCTCTGTTTCAAGAGTTTCATCAATTGGACTCGGGTTTGAGTCGACGTTTCCGCGGCACAGGGCTGGGGTTGGCTATCGTGGCTCGGCTGGTTGATCACATGAGTGGAACTCTGGGAGTCGAATCTCAACTAGGCATGGGGAGTCGCTTCTGGTTCTCGCTGCCGATGCCGCAAGTTACACCTCAGTGGGTGGTACCGGAGTTGAAGCCGCTGATCCCATCTCAGGGGCGTATATTACTGGTTGAGGACAGCCCCACGAATCAGATCGTGGCTCGCGCTCTGCTAGAGCGGGTGGGTTGTCACGTTGAAGTGGTGGATAACGGAGTAGATGCTCTTGAACGGGTACAACAACAGCCATTTGATCTGGTGTTGATGGATATTTCCATGCCGGGAATGGATGGCATGGAGGCAACTCGGCAGATCCGGGCATTGGGCGGTGAGCTTGCCCAGTTACCCATAGTCGCCATGACGGCTCACGCCTTCGCTCAGGATAGAGCCAACTGTCTGGCGGCGGGAATGAATGATTATTTGAGCAAGCCTCTGCAACGGGAGCGTTTGCATGAGGTGGTAGGACGCTGGCTCTATGCCGCAGAGCCTGCCCGTGAAGCACCAGCCCCGCTTGTTCCTGATGTCTCTGCCTGGGTGAGTCAACCCATCCTGGAGCTCTCGATTCTTGAAACCTTGCAGGCAGAGACAACACCCGAAGTACTGCAACAGGTTGTGAGTCTGTACATACAGGAGCTAGGTGAGCGCAGTGTGGCCTTGTCTGATGCGATGGCTGTGCAGGATGCCTCGTTGGCGGCAGCCCACGCCCATGCCATCAAGAGCAGCTCTGGTGCCTTGGGTGCCATGGCGCTGTACCAGGCAGCCTCCGAGCTGGAGCGGGCCTGTCGGCAGCCCCAGATGGCATTAGCCAACCAGATCCACCAGCAACTCCCGGCCTTGATAGAGCAAACCCAGGGACGTCTACAGCACCATTTTCAGGCGGTCTGTTGAGGCTAGACCCGCACACAATTGTGCCATCACGCGGCAAAGTTAGAGTAAATGTGTCGAATTTTATCGACCGCTTCGAATATCTCAGTACAATTCTCGCCTTTTGTGGCGCGGCTATGGGTGGCACGCCTGAGCGTATTGCAAAATAGCCATGGATCTATCAGGCGCGAGTAGGCTGATTTTTCTTGAGCTGGTGATGATAAGCAGGAGTAGAGAGTGGAAAAGTTTTGGCTGAAGCGTTATCCCGCAGGTGTCCCGGCCGAGATCAATCCTGACATCTATGGCTCGTTGGTCGAGATGTTTGAAGCATCCGTGGCTCAATTCGGTGATCTGCCCGCCTATATCAACATGGGGCAGACCTTGACCTATCGCGCCTTGGAGCAGCAGTCCCGAGCTTTTGCCGCCTATCTGCAGCAAGAGCTGCATTTGCAAAAGGGCGATCGGGTCGGTTTGATGATGCCGAATCTGCTGCAATACCCGGTCGCGCTGTTCGGTATTCTGCGTGCGGGTATGATTGCGGTAAATATCAATCCACTCTACACACCGCGCGAACTTGAGCATCAGCTCAAGGACTCAGGGGCCAAGGCGATCGTCATTGTCTCCAACTTTGCCAATACTCTGGAGCGTGTGGTCTACAAGACAGGCGTCAAGCATGTGATCCTGACTCGTATGGGTGATCATCTGGGATTGGCCAAAGGCACACTAGTCAATTTTGTCGTCAAGTACATCAAGAAGCTGGTGCCCAAATATAACCTGCCCAATGCCATCTCCTTCCGGCGGGCTCTGAGCAAAGGGCAACTGCTGCAATATATCAAGCCCCATATTCAGGCTGACGACCTAGCCTTCTTGCAATATACAGGTGGAACCACCGGGGTTGCCAAGGGGGCCATGTTGACCCATCGCAACATGCTGGCCAACGTCGAGCAGTGTCTGGGCATGTACGGACCTGTATTGAATCAGGGGAGAGAGTTTGTTGTTACGGCACTGCCCCTCTACCACGTGTTTGCATTGACGGTGAACTGCCTGTTGTTCATGCGGATTGGTGCCTGTAATTTGCTGATCACCAATCCTCGCGATATTCCTGGCTTCGTGCGCGAGTTGAAAAAATACCAGCCCAGCTGCCTGATCGGTGTTAATACGCTGTTCAATGCTCTGCTGAGCAATGAGGAGTTCTGTCTGCACCCGATGCCGACGTTACGCCTGGTGATCGGTGGTGGCATGTCGGTTCAGCGCAGTGTGGCCGAGCGTTGGCAGGTGCAGACGGGTACCCGTCTGCTGGAAGGCTATGGTTTGACCGAGTGTTCGCCCTTGGTTTCTGTCTGTCCTTTCGATCTGGAGGGGCACAACGGCTCCATTGGTCTACCGGTTTGCTCGACCGAGGTGCGTTTGATGGATGAAGAGGGCCATGAAGTCCTGGCGCTGGAGACTCCTGGCGAGTTGCAGATCCGCGGCCCTCAGGTCATGAAAGGGTACTGGCAGCGTCCTGAGGCGACGGCGGAAGTCATGAAGGATGGGTGGCTCAGTACCGGTGATATTGTCGTCTGGCAAGAGCAGGGTTTTATTCGTATCGTCGATCGCAAGAAAGACATGATCCTGGTCTCGGGGTTTAACGTCTATCCCAACGAGATTGAAGATGTGGTGGCCATGCATCCGAAGGTGCTTGAAGTCGCTGCCGTCGGCGTTCCGAGTGATGCAACCGGCGAGATGGTCAAGATTTTTGTGGTCAAGCGGGATGCCAGTCTCGAGCAGTCGGCTTTGATCGCCCATTGCCGCAAACATTTGACTGCGTACAAGGTGCCGAAGCTGATAGAATTCCGCAACGAATTGCCAAAATCGAATGTCGGCAAAATATTGCGTCGCCATCTGCGCGATGAAGGTATAGCCAGACCGGCCTCCTGAACGCGACAGCTGATTGTCGCGTCCTCTTGTTTCAGGGCACCAGATTGATCATGAATTACCAACTTATTACCCAGGCTGAGGATCTCGCGCAATTCTGTGCCGAGCTCGGCCCGACGCCTCTGGCCATAGACACCGAATTTGTCCGTACCCGCACCTACTACCCGCAGTTGGGGCTATTTCAGCT
>JAGOXX010000161.1 GCA_018059485.1 Aeromonadaceae bacterium
CGCCCCTCTTTCTGATAGCGCTCGATGGCGGCCGGGATCTTCTCCGGGAAGTAGCGATAGAAGACGTTGGCCTGCCCCATCATGGGACCGACACCGCCCATCTGGAACATCAACCACTGGATGGCCTGGGAGCGACGCTTGGGATCCTGCGGCAACAACTTGCCCGCCTTCTCTGCCAGATAGAGCAGGATGGCGCCGGACTCGAACACCGCGAAATCGCCGTTATCCCGATCGACGATGGCCGGGATGCGACCATTGGGGTTGATGGCCAGAAACTCGGGCTTTTTCTGATCCAGCGCCGACAAATCGAGCGGGATCACCCGATAGGGCAATCCCAGCTCTTCGAGGGCAATCGCCACCTTGAAACCATTGGGGGTGGCAGCGGTATAAAAATCGATCATCATGGACTCCTTGTGATTCAGGCCCGGGCGCAGAGGCTAACCTCGGCCCATTTGTGCCGGATCCGGGTTGGTGCTATGTGCACATGCAACAAGACAATTGGATGTGGGCTGCGCATCTCGCAGCAGCGGCACAATATCGGCCAGTTATGACAAATATTGCGCCGCTTGAACAGCCCGATAAAAGAGGACGCCAGGTTAGCTGCACAACCCCATGGGTTGGCGCTGGCGCAGCAGAATGAGGCGGGACAGCAGCGGAAAGTAGGACTCAAGCTTGTTTAATAGCACCCGGCTGCAGGCGGGATCAGCCAGTTCAGACTCGGCCAGCGCTATGCCATTGGAGACAAAATAAAAACGGGGATCCCGTACATCCGGCCCCTGAATGGTGAGGGAGTCATCCCCCCTGTGCATCAGCAGCGGCAATACCGGCAAGCCGAAGCTATCGCCACTTCGCTGCCAACCGAACTCGGGCCAGACAGTATCGCCATCGAGCAGCAGAATGGCCGCCTCCTCTTTACCCGGCTGCCATTGCGATGGCTGGGTAATATTCACCTCGTCGAAGTAGGCGCCATATCCGGTTGATGCTCTCAACGCCGCTAGCAGTCCCTGGGTAGTTGCTGCCGACGGTTTTTGACTGACTAATGACAAATTCATGATCCACATCCCTATGCTCATGCAGCCTGTTATTCGGCTACTGCCATAAGACTAGACCAAAAAGAGTCTGTATTGGAGCCGTCAGATCTGGCAGTCGCCAAGGTCGGGGAGAAGGCGTATAACGGTTGCCATTATCGAAAAGACTGGTATCATACCGCGTCCTTTTATCCCCCGTTCTTTAACATCCAGTGGTGAACCTATGCATCCGATGCTGAATATCGCCGTGCGCGCTGCGCGCAACGCCGGTCAAGTAGTAGTAAAAGCCTTTTCCCAGCCCGAAAACATCGAGGCCATCCAGAAAGGCAGCAATGACTTCGTGACCAACGTTGACCGTGACGCCGAAGCGGCCATCATTCACACCATCAAAAAATCTTACCCGGAACACAGCATCATTGCTGAAGAGTCTGGTGAGATTGCCGGTACCAATCCGGACTACCAATGGATCATTGACCCACTGGATGGCACGACCAACCTCGTCAAGGGCATTCCGCACTTTGCCGTCTCCATCGCCCTGCGCGTCAAGGGCAAGACAGAACAAGCCGTCGTCTACGATCCCATCCGTGACGAGCTGTTTACCGCGACCCGTGGTAACGGCGCCCAGCTGAACGGCTACCGCATCCGTGTCGGCAAGGCCAAAGAGCTGGCTGGTACCGTTCTTGCCACCGGTTTCCCATTCAAGCAGAAGCATCATATCG
This sequence comes from Aeromonadaceae bacterium, assembly GCA_018059485.1. Lineage (GTDB taxonomy): Bacteria > Pseudomonadota > Gammaproteobacteria > Enterobacterales > Aeromonadaceae > Pseudaeromonas. Next base: position 1,748 of record JAGOXX010000161.1, read on the forward strand.
AGCCCTACCTGAAGATGTTCCAGAGCATGTTCATCGAATGTGCCGACATCCGTCGCTCCGGCTCTGCCGCGCTGGATCTGGCCTATGTGGCCGCCGGTCGCGTCGACGGCTTCTGGGAGATCGGCCTCAAGCCCTGGGATACCGCAGCCGGTGAACTGCTGGCCAAAGAGTCCGGTGCCATCGTCACCGACTTCGTGGGTGGTCACAACTACGAAAACTCCGGCAACATAGTGGTTGCCAACCCGCGCGTCCTGAAAGAGATGCTCGGCAAGATCCGTGAGAACCTGCCGGAATCTCTGGCCAAGTAAGCCGTTACCCGCAGCGCACACACATTGAACCCGGTCCAGGCCGGGTTTTTTTATGTCTATTGCAAAGCAATTTATCTGCAAAGCCGCAAAACAATCCTGCCCGGCACCTACTATTCCCTCAGCCGTGAGCTTGCTATACACATGCACTCAGCAAGTGTCTTGCAATCGATATCAAGTCCCTCCCCTTTGCAATCTGCCCACCTTGGCTCAATCAGCCGCAAACAGGAGTTTATTCACTGGGCGCCGGCCTTTTCAGTACTGTCGTCTTTGCCAAATAACAAAACCCGGCCTGAGCCGGGTTTTGTTATCAATCCAACGAGGACAGTGCCAGCTCAGCGTGAGCCGACCCGGCACTGCCCTCATGTCATCAAGCCAGACGGAAGCGACCCATGGTCTGCTTCAGGCCGGCGGCCAGCTGGCTCAGCTCCAGACAGGCACGGGCGGTATGATCGGCGCCGATGGCAACCTCGTTGGAGGATTCATTGATCCGCTCCACATTGCGACCCAGCTCATCGGAAACCGCATCCTGCTCGCCACAGGCACTGGCAATCTGAATGGCCATGTCAGCAATCTGGGCAACCGCTTCTTCAATTTGCTGAATGCCGTTGCTGGTCTGCTCGCTCTGCACCACGCACTGGCGGATCATGTCACAGCTTTGACCTGTCACCTCTTTCGCCTGGTTGGCACGTGCCTGCAAGGTTTCTATGATGGCCACTATCTCGCCGGTGGATGCCTGAGTGCGACCAGCCAGGGTTCGTACCTCATCGGCCACCACGGCAAAGCCACGACCCTGTTCACCGGCACGAGCCGCCTCGATGGCGGCGTTGAGCGCCAGCAGGTTGGTCTGATCGGCGATGCCGCGGATCACGTCCACCACCAGATTGATCTGGGCAGATTCACGCTCCAGCTCGGCGACCAGGGTCCCCGCCTGTTCAATCTCCTCGGCGACCCGGGTAATGGCTACCAGCGAGCTCTGCACATCCTGATTGCCGCGACGGGCAAGGGCGTTGGCAGAGCTGGCAGATTCGGAGGCGGTCTCTGTGTTGCCGGCCACGTCGGCCACGGTCGCCTTCATCTGGGTCATGGCGGTCGCAACCAGGGAGATCTCCTGCTGCTGGCTCTGGATCCCCTGCGCCGATTGTTCGGAAACGGCGCTCACCTCTTCGATGGCGGCGCCAAGCTGAGTCACGGCAGCCACCACTTCTTCAATCAGACCGCGCAGATTGTCCTGCATCTTGAGGGATGCCTTGGCCAGCATGCCCAGCTCATCGCGACCTATGTGCTGACGATCCAGCTGATGGGTCAGGTCACCGGCTGCGATGGCGTTGGCCTGCGCCACGACTGCGTACAGCGGCAAACAGATCTGGCGAGTCAGGAACCAGGTCATGGCCATCATGAACAGCAGCAGGCCGCCGATGCTCACCATGGCAAAACTGGTCACCATGTTGACGCTGTCGAGCAGGCTGCCACGGTTCTCCTTCACGAAGCCGAGGTTCA
>JAGOXX010000041.1 GCA_018059485.1 Aeromonadaceae bacterium
GGGTCATTCCGACCAACCTTGTCGCCGCGCACAAAGGGTGTCTGTGCCTCAGGCTGTGCGGCCTCTGCATCAGCATCCGCTTCGGCACCCAGAGCTGCAGCCTCAGCATGGGTATAGGTCCGCGGAGCCGCTTCAGCGCGTTGACGCTGTTCGGCTATGGCATCCACATCCCGCTCTTGCACCTGAACCCGGCACAGAATGGCCACGACTTCCTGCTTGAGGGTCTCCAGCATCTGAGTGAACAGCTCGAAGGATTCGCGCTTGTACTCCTGTTTCGGATTCTTCTGCGCATAACCGCGCAGATGAATGCCCTGACGCAGGTGATCCATCGCCGCCAGATGTTCCTTCCACAGATTGTCGAGGGTCTGCAACATCACGGACTTCTCGAACTGATGCATCACCTCTTCACCGACCAACGACTTCTTGGCGCTATAGAGGGTTTCCGCTTCCTGAATAATGCGCTCACGCAGCAGGTCTTCAAACAGCTTGTCATCTTCCGCCAGCCACTGGGCGATCGGCAAATTCATGCTGAAGTCGCTACGCAGGCGGGCCTCGAGACCCGGAATGTCCCAGGTTTCATCCAGGGAGTGCGGTGTGATGTACTGATCAATCACCGCATCGATGACATCGGCGCGGATCGCATTGATGGTCTCGCTGATATCGGTGGCATCCAGCAACTCGTTGCGTTGCTCATAGACAACCTGACGCTGATCGTTGGCGACATCGTCAAACTCGAGCAGATTCTTACGAATATCGAAGTTGCGACCTTCCACCTTGCGTTGGGCATTCTCGATCGCCTTGGTAACCCAAGGGTGCTCGATGGCTTCGCCATACTCCATGCCCAGCTTCTTCATCATGCCGGTGACTCGGTCTGAAGCGAAGATACGCATCAGGGTATCTTCCATCGACAGGTAGAAGCGGGAAGAACCCGGATCCCCCTGACGACCGGAACGGCCACGCAACTGGTTGTCGATACGGCGAGATTCATGACGCTCGGTACCTATGATGTGCAGACCGCCGGAAGCGATAACCTCATCATGCAGCTTCTGCCATTCGCTCTTGATGGCTTCAACCTGCTCGTCAGTCGGGTTTTCCAGTTTGCCCAACTCAGCCTGCCAGTTACCACCCAGCACAATGTCGGTACCACGACCAGCCATGTTGGTGGCAATGGTAACAGCGCCAGGGCGACCGGCCTGAGCCACGATATCGGCTTCCATTGCGTGGAACTTGGCATTCAACACCTGGTGCTTGATGCCCTGCTTGTTCAACACGTTGGAGATCAACTCGGAGTTCTCGATGGAGATGGTACCCACCAGCACAGGGCGCCCTTCGGCGACGCGATCCTTGATGTCCTGGACGATCGCCGCATACTTCTCTTCGGCGGTCAGATAAACCAGGTCACCGGCATCCTTACGCACCATGGGACGGTTGGTTGGCAACACCACGGTATTGAGACCATAGATCTGCTGGAACTCGAAGGCTTCGGTATCCGCAGTACCCGTCATACCTGCCAGCTTCTCGTAAATACGGAAGTAGTTCTGGAAGGTGATAGAGGCCATGGTCTGGTTTTCGTTCTGGATCTTCACCCCTTCCTTGGCTTCGATGGCCTGATGCAGACCTTCGGACCAGCGACGGCCAGCCATGGTGCGACCTGTGTGTTCATCGACGATAACGATCTCGTTATCCTTGACGATGTAATCCACGTTGCGCTCAAACAGGGTATGCGCCCGCAGCGCCGCATTGACGTGGTGCAGCAGGGTGATGTTGGCGGCGGAGAAGAGAGAGTCCTCTTCGCTCAACAGGCCATTCTTTTTCAACAGCTCTTCGACAAAGATCTGTCCGGTTTCGGTCAACAGGGCCTGACGGGCCTTCTCGTCAACTGTGTAATGACCGTCACCGCGATACTCTTCGCTATCTTCCTTATCCTGCTTCTGCAGCAAGGGAATCAGCTTGTTGACCTGAATGTAGAGGGCAGAGCTATCTTCGGCGGCCCCGGAGATGATTAGCGGAGTCCGCGCTTCATCGATGAGGACAGAGTCGACTTCATCCACCAGCGCATAGTAGAGCGGACGCTGCACACGCTGATCCGGCGCAAAAGCCATGTTGTCACGCAGATAGTCGAAACCAAATTCGTTGTTGGTCCCGTAGGTGATGTCAGCGGCATAGGCAGCCTGCTTCTCGGTGTGGTCCATGCCAGGCAGATTGCAGCCGACCGACAAACCGAGGAATTCAAACAGTGGGCGGTTCCACTCGGCATCACGCTTGGCCAGATAGTCGTTGACCGTGACGATATGGACACCTCGTCCGGTCAGTGCATTCAGGTAAGCAGGCAGAGTCGCGGTCAGGGTCTTGCCTTCACCGGTCTTCATTTCAGCGATTTGGTTGTTGTTCAGCACCATGCCGCCCATCAACTGGACGTCAAAATGGCGCATGCCGAACACACGCTTGGAGGCTTCGCGAACGGTGGCGAAGGCTTCGGGCAGCAACTGCTCTAACGCTTCGCCCTGTTCGATCCGGGCTCGGAACTCCACGGTTTTGGCTTTCAGTTCGGCATCGCTCAACGCCTCGAACTGGGGTTCCATCGCATTAATCTGTTTGACTATCTTGCGCAGCTTCTTCAGCGTGCGTTCGTTACTGCTACCAATAATTCGGGTAAGTAAATTTGTAATCATCGCAAACCAACTCTCTGGTTATATTTTTTTGTCCCGTCACAGGAGAGGACCGCCACTCAATCAGGAACACCCGCCCATTCAGGGGCTGTGTATCGCCAAACAAAGAACAAAACTCTGAAATATCATCAACCTTGCCGTTTCGAACACTACACCGAGGCTTAACCAGACGAGGCTGAGATTCATTGGATGAAACGGCCTGCTATCTTACTCCATCCACCGCGAGGAACTTGCCTCCGCTTGCACCCTAACACCTGGAAAGCAAACCGATATCACATATCGATTACCAGATATGGCGGCGACAACCGTGAGAAACAAGTCGTTGCCAGTAAAACAGAGGTTTGCGGACCAGTGAAGAGAGATTATTTCCACGCCCGCGCAGGATCCGCCAACCCGGATTCTATCGTTGCCGAGGGTAACACATCTGTCCGGTGGCGTCGCCAACCGAGGAGAGCACCAAAGAAAAAGGCACCGGGGAGAGAAGCCGGTGCCTTTGTCATCGATCGATTCGTCAGAGCCGTGAGGGTTAAGCCATAACCCACTGGTTGTCGAGGAACGGGATTGGTGATGGTGCAGCTTCCTCTTCGAAAGTTACCATCTCCCACGCCTCCGCATCGGCCAGCAGGGTACGCAGCAGCTGGTTGTTGACCGCATGACCGGTCTTGAACGCACTGAATTCACCCAGAATGTTGTGGTTGCACATGTAGAGATCGCCTACCGCATCCAGCATCTTGTGTTTGACGAACTCGTCGTCATAACGCAGCCCTTCCTCATTCAACACGCGATACTCATCCAGAACCACGGCATTTTCCAGGCTACCGCCCAGTGCCAGGTTCTTCGAATGCATGTACTCGACATCTTTCATGAAGCAGAAGGTGCGAGCTCGGCTCAAATCACGGGCAAAAGCAGCGCCACTGAACTCCAGGCTCAGAGACTGCTTACGCGGATCAAACACCGGATGGCTGAAATCAATACGCAGGTTGATGCGGAAACCACCCGAATAGGGACGCAGCTCAGCCCATTTATCACCATCTTCAACTCGCACCGTTTTCTTGACGCGAATAAACTGCTTGGCCGCATTGAGCTCTTCAATGCCAGCCGACTGCAACAGGTAGATAAACGGATGTGAACTACCATCCATCACAGGCAATTCCGGGGCATCCACTTCGACAATCAGGTTATCAATACCTAAGGCCGCCAGTGCTGCCGACAGATGCTCCACAGTGGAGATCCGAACTCCTTGTTCGTTGACCAGGGCCGTACACAGCACAGTATCACGCACCGCAGCCGCTTCCGCTTTGATGGTGACAGCTGGCTCAAGATCGCTACGCACGTAGAGAATACCGGTATTTGCGGGCGCAGGGCGGAAAGTCACGGAGACTTTACGACCAGAATGCAACCCAACACCAGTCGCCTGTACGCTTTGCTTGAGAGTACGCTGTTTAATCATTCATCACCTCGATCAATCGGGAGGTCAGACCAACCCTTTGGCGCATGCTAACACAATCGTTGCGCAAACGCCAAATCGGTCACATTTCTGACTTATTGCACCGTTAATCTGCTTGTTTGCGCAGGAATGCCGGAATATCCAGATAGTCCGGCTCCACGCGAGGCTGAACCGGCTCGGCATTGACAGCCTTCGGGCGCTCATCGTATTGCGGCATCGGGTTATCCTGCATCAGGGAGCGCAGCGGACGCTCACTCTTCTGTGCATTCTTCACCAGGGTAATCTCCGGCTTGCGCTCATTGCCAATACCGGTGGCCACCACGGTCACACGCAGCTCATCTTCCATATTCGGATCGATGACGGCACCGACGACCACGGTCGCATTCTCGGAGGCGAAGCCCTTCACGGCGTTACCAACGATTTCGAACTCTTCCATGGTCACATCCATACCGGCGGTGATGTTGACCAGGATGCCGCGTGCACCAGCCAGATCGACATCTTCCAGCAGCGGGCTGGAGATCGCCTTCTCGGCTGCATCTTCGGCGCGGTCGTCACCACGCGCATGACCGGTACCCATCATGGCAGTACCCATCTCGCGCATGACGGTACGAACGTCAGCAAAGTCGACGTTAATCAGACCCGGGCGAGTAATCAGTTCAGCGATACCCTGCACAGCACCCAACAAGACATCGTTGGCCGCCTTGAAGGCTTCGAGCAGGCTAACACCCTTGCCCAGGACCTTCAGCAGCTTGTCGTTCGGGATGGTGATCAGCGAGTCGACATGCTTGGAGAGCTCTTCGATGCCTTGCAGCGCGTAGCTCATCCGCTTCTTTCCTTCGAAATTGAAGGGCTTGGTGACCACGGCTACGGTCAGGATACCCAGCTCTTTGGCAATCTCAGCCACCACAGGCGCGGCGCCCGTACCAGTACCACCGCCCATACCGGCAGAGATGAAGACCATGTCACAGCCTTCCAGCATCTGACGGATCTCGTCGCGGTTTTCCAGAGCGGCTTCACGGCCGATCTCCGGATTGGCGCCCGCACCCAGCCCCTTGGTGATATTGGCACCGATCTGGACTGTGGTCTCCGCACCTGAATTACGCAGAGCCTGAGCATCTGTGTTGATGGCGATGAAGTGCACGCCTTCGATACCTTCGCGCACCATGTGTTCAACGGCGTTACCGCCGCCGCCACCAACACCGATCACTTTGATGACGGCATCATCACCCTGGCTTCCTACCGGTTCAAAAGTAAACATGATTCTCTCTCCGCACTATTTGCTTACTTGCAAAATTTTAAAACTCGCCGCGTAACCAGTTGCTGATCCGTTGGAACCAGCCTCCGACGCTCGCTTTGACGTTACTATCCCTGCTTCCTTTGGACTGGTGAAGCTTGCCGTATTGCAGCAGACCCACGGCGGTCGAGAAGACCGGAGCCTGCACATAGTCCGTCAGTCCACGCACGTTTTCGGGCTCGCCCACACGCACCTGGCACTGGAAAATCTGTTCGGCACATTCAACTATGCCTTCAATCTGAGCTGCCCCACCGGTCAGCACTACACCAGCGGCCAGCTGATGTTTGACACCTTGGGCACGCAACTCGTTCTGCATCTTGCTGATCTCGTCCTGAACCAGACCCAGCAACTCGCAGTATCGAGGCTCGATGACTTCGGCCAGGGTCTGACGTTGCAGACTACGGGCCGGTCGACCACCAACACTCGGCACCTCAATCGTATCTTCTTTGCTCACCAGGCGCCCCAGGGCACTACCGTATCGCACCTTGATGGCTTCTGCATCAACTGGTGGTGTTCCAAAGGCGTAGGCAATGTCACTGGTCACAGTATTACCCGCATACGGAATCACCTTGCTGTAACGCAGAGCCCCGCCAGTGAACATGGCGATGTCCATGGTGCCACCGCCCATATCAACGACACAGACGCCGAGCTCTTTCTCGTCCGGAGTCAGAACCGCATAGCTGGAGGCCAACGCCGAGAAGATCAGCTGTTCAACCCGCAGGCCGACACGCTCGACACACTTCTCGATATTGCGCACCATGTCGTTATGGCAGGTGATCAGATGCACTTTGGCACCCATCCGCACCCCAGAAAGGCCGATCGGATTCTTGATCCCTTCCTGATAGTCGATGGAGTACTCCTGAGGCAGCACATGCAACACCCGATGCTCCTCCGGCAGACGCACCGACTTGGCGGTGTGAATGACGTTATCGACATCTTCCTGGCTGACCTCTTCATCGGAGATCGGCACCATCCCCTTCTCGTTCCGGCATTCGATATGACGGCCAGAGACCCCCAGGAATACCGATGAGATATGGCAGTCTGCCATCATCTCGGCTTCATCAACGGCGCGCTGCAGCGACTTGACGACTGATTCCAGATCGTTGACGCCACCCTTATCCATGCCGCGTGCCGAGTGGGTTCCCAAGCCAATAATGTTGATCTCGCCGTCCGGCAAGACCTCCCCCACCAACACGGCAACCTTGGTGGTGCCGATATCAAGTCCGACTATCAGGTTTCTGTCTGCGGTCTTGGTCATTGCCAGTCCCTTCAATTGGTTTCCATCCTACAGCGATCCCGGTGTCATACCGCATATCGAGGTAGGCGATTTGCTCGCGCGCCTCCAGCAGCGGATAGACATCGATGAAACGCTGTAAACGCGCTCTTGCATCACCTCGCCCGAGTATCAACTTGGGCCCCCCCTTGACCTGCAACTCCCAGGAGTGGCGTTTGGTCAGATTGAGAGACTCAATGTGATAGCCGTTCAAGGCCAAAATTCGTTCGTAACTCACATACTCATCCCAGATCCGCTCGGCCATATCATCGGGGCCAGAGAGCTTCACCAAGGGATGCTTCAATCGTTCAAGCGGCGCCTTAAAGATGCCCCCCTTGTCACTCAGCAGTCGATCCTCGCCCCACAGGGCCCGTGGCGACTGCTCTACCACATAGACATACAGCAGAGCAGGCCAGCGCTTGCGAATCGAGGCCTGATAGACCCAGGGCAACTCCTCAATCTGTTGCTGGATCTGATTCACATCCAGCTTGAAGAAGTTGCTCACCGCCGGTTCATCATGCAGCACGGCACGCACATCATCGACCGTGACGTACTCCAGCTTGCCTTGCACCACCAGACCACTGACCGGGATCCGGTCCTCTTCAAAAAACCAGCGTTTTAAATCTGTGGCGATCGAACTCAATCCGAAAATCACCGCCACAAAAAACAACACGCCAAACAAAAATTCACCGCGGGTACGCATGACTACACTACTCATCTGGCTGCGCCTACCCCTGTCCAAACCTGGTCCACTGCACCCAATAAACCGACTTGATAGGCAATGGAGCCAAAAATCAAGTGCGACATTATATCGGCCCCCCTTGCCCGGTCAAAACTCCACATGTAAAAACCGGGCCAGATATCAGCCATTTTGTGTCATAGCGTCCACATTCAGTCGCAAATCCGCCAGAGTTCGCGACAATGCACCCACATTCCCCGCCCCCTGAGTCAAAACCAGGTCACCGTCGGCCAGCAACTCAGCCAGCACGGCTGGTACCTCCGCCGGAGTCGCCACGAAGACCGGATCCAGCTGACCGCGCTGACGAATCGAACGACACAGGCTGCGACTATCGGCCCCAGGGATCGGATCTTCACCGGCCGCGTAGACATCAAGCAGGATCAGCACATCCACCTTGGAGAGCACCTCGGCGAAATCTTCATAGAGATCGCGAGTCCGGGTATAGCGATGGGGTTGGAAAATCATCACCAGACGACGCTCCGGCCAACCACCACGCACTGCATTGATGGTGACCCGCACCTCGCTCGGATGGTGACCATAGTCATCCACCAGCATGGCCTTGCCTCGTCCGGTCTCAAACTCGCCATAGTGCTGGAAGCGACGGCCCACGCCTTCAAAGCGGGAGAGAGCCGCGATAATAGCCTCATCGTCGATGCCATCTTCAGTCGCCACCGCGATGGCGGCGGCGGCATTCAATGCATTGTGACGGCCCGGCAGGTTCAGCGTCACCGCCAGCAGAGAACCATCCTGGCGACGCACCTTAAAGCTGCTGCGACTGTGATCCTGAACGAAGTCCAACACCTGCACATCGGCATCATCGCTGTAGCCGTAGGTGATAGTCGCACGACCAATCTCCGGCAACAGACCCCGGATCACAGGATCATCGATACAGACCACCGCCAGGCCGTAGAACGGCAGGTTGTGCAGAAACTCGATGAAGGTGGACTTGAGCTTGTTGAAGTCGCCGCCATAGGTATCCATGTGGTCGGCTTCGATATTGGTAACGATCGAGACCATTGGTTGCAGATGCAGGAAAGAGGCGTCGCTCTCGTCCGCCTCGGCAATCAGATAACGACTGGAGCCCAAGCGAGCATTGGTACCTGCACTGTTGAGCAGACCACCGATGACGAAGGTCGGATCCCGTTCGGCTTCGGCATAGATGCTCGAAACCAGACTGGTGGTGGTGGTCTTGCCATGAGTACCGGCAATCGCGATCCCATGACGATAACGCATCAGCTCAGCCAGCATCTCGGCGCGACGCACGACAGGGATGCGCTGCTCACGGGCCGCCACCACCTCGGCATTGTCGCTCTTGATCGCCGTCGACACCACGACCACACTGGCACCCGCCACATGGCTGGCCTCATGGCCGATGAAGATGGTGGCCCCCAGCTCGCTCAACCGCTGAGTCACCGCATTGGTCGCAATGTCAGAGCCTGATATCTGGTAGCCCTCGTTAGCCAATACCTCAGCGATACCGCCCATGCCCGCGCCGCCAATCCCGATAAAGTGGATGCGACGAACCCGGCGCATCTCCGGGATCATGGTACGTAGCTTTGCCAGTTCAACCTTAGTCATGCTTTTCTCTCATCGTTAACTAGTTCTCTGCACACCGCCGCAACCCGCTCGGTGGCATTCAGGATGGCGACGCGACGTGCCGCCTGCGCCATCCCGGTCAATTGTTCGCGTTTACCATTGAGATCGGCGACCTGCCGGGCCAGCCCCTCGGCCGTCAACTCGGCCTGCGGCAGCAACAGAGCGGCCCCTTCGCGGGTCAGACTCTGGGCATTGCGGGTCTGGTGATCATCGACCGCGTGCGGCAGCGGCACGAAGATCGCGGGCAAGCCCGCCGCCGCCACTTCGGCAACCGTCAGAGCGCCGGCTCGACAGATGATGAGATCCGCCCAGCGATAGGCCTCCGCCATATCAGAAATGAACTCGCTCACAGTGACATCCGACAGGCCGAGGTCGCGATAGGCCATCTCGACCCGCTCCTCATTCCCCTTGCCCGTCTGGTGACGGATGGCCACATGCTCCACCATGGCCAGCGCCGGAGGAACCTGCTCGTTGAGCACGCGCGCGCCAAGACTACCACCGATGATCAGCACATGCAGCGGTCGTTCAGAGTCCAGGGCCTCGCGAGGCTGAGCCGCCAGTTCGATCACTTCGGCACGAACCGGGTTCCCGACCACAATGCCGGAGTTGTCAGAACCAAATGCTCCCGGGAAGCCCATCAGCACCCGAGCGGCTAGGCGCGAGAGCAGGCGATTGGTCATGCCGGCTGCGGCATTCTGCTCATGCAACACCAGCGGGATCCCGCTCAACCAGGCGGCGACGCCACCGGGGCCGGCGGCAAAACCACCCATCCCCATCACCAGGTCCGGCTGGAAGCGCTTGATGACCTGCCGCGCCTGGAAGATGGACTTTGCAATCCGCCAAGGCGCCATCAGCAGCCGCAGCAGGCCATTGCCGCGAACCCCCTGAATGTCGATAAAGGAGATCGGATAACCATGGGCAGGCACCAGCTCGGCCTCCATGCGATCGGCCGTACCGAGCCAGTGGATCTGCCACCCCTCGGCCTGCAACTGATGCGCAACAGCCAGCCCGGGGAACACATGCCCCCCGGTACCACCCGCCATGATCAGCAATCGCTTACTCATACAGTTCCCTTTTGCAACGCCTGACGGCTATCCCGCCGCATCTCAAAATCAATCCGCAGTAGCAAAGCCACCGCAATACTCATGGCGATCAGACTGGAGCCACCATAGCTGACCAAGGGCAACGTCAACCCCTTGGTCGGCAGCATACCGGCCGCGGCACCCACGTTGATCACCGTCTGGAAACCGAACCAGATGCCGATGCCACACCCCACATACCCTTCAAACTGCTTCTTCTCATTCAAGGCTCGCCGACCGATCTGCAAGGCCTTCAGCACCAAGGCTAGTTGCAGGGCCAGCACCACCAGGACGCCAAAATAGCCGAGCTCCTCACCCAGAATGGCGAACACGAAGTCGGTGTGCGCTTCCGGCAAGTACTCCAGCTTCTGTACCGAATTACCCAGACCTTGGCCCAGGAAGCCACCCCGACCGAAAGCCATCAGCGACTGAGTCAGCTGATAGCCACTGCCAAACGGATCGGCCCAGGGGTCCATGAAGGAGGTGACCCGCCGCATCCGATAGGGCTCGAACAGGATGAGCATCACCAGTGCCGCCACCCCCATCAGGATCATCAGGGCAAACTGAACCACCCGAGCGCCGGCCAGAAACAACAGACCCAGAGTAGTGACAAACAGCACGACCACAGAACCCAAGTCAGGCTGCGCCAACAGGAGCAGCGCCATACAGAAGACCAGGGCCAGCGGCTTCACGAAGCCGGAAAACTGACCGCGCACCTCATCGATGCGCCGCACCAGATAACCGGAGAGATAGGTGATCAGCACCAGCTTGGCGGTCTCCGCCGGTTGCAGATTAAACGGCCCCAAGGGCAGCCAGCGTTTGGCACCATTGACACTGTGACCAGCCACCAGCACCACCAGCAGCAGCAGGATCGACAGGATCAACAGCTGCCCCCCCCACTGTTGCCAGTAGCGTACCGGCACATAGAGGGTACCGATGGAGCAGAGCAGGCAGAGCATGAGGAAAATCAGATGGCGCTTGACGAAGAAAAAGGCGTCGTTCTGTAACGAGACCCCTTCGGTGATCGAGGCCGAGGCGACAATCACCAGACCGACGCTCATCAGGCTCAGAGCCAGCGCCAGCAACTGCCGGTCATAGATCGAGTGGCGCTCCGGCACCAGCCAGCGCCAGATCCAGCCGAACAACTGACTCATAGCGCCTCCACCAGAGTGGCAAAGCAGTGACCACGCTCTTCAAAATTCTTGAACATGTCGAGGCTGGCGCAGGCGGGCGCCAGCAAGATCCAGTCGCCAGCCTGGGTCAATTCATCGGCACGCGCAACGGCTGCAGCCAGATCGGCCACCCGTTCGGTCTGCGGCCCCAGGGCACACAGCAGCTCGGCATCTTGACCAAAACAGAGCATCACATCGATGCCATGCCCCAGTAGTGCCTGCAGCGGAGCAAAATCCTGTCCCTTGCCCTGACCGCCAGCGATCAGGATGAGCTTACCCTGCACCGACTCGGCCAGCCCGGCCACAGCCGCCAGAGTCGAGCCGACATTGGTCGCCTTGGAGTCGTTGATCCAGCGCACCCCTTGAT
>JAGOXX010000002.1 GCA_018059485.1 Aeromonadaceae bacterium
GCAACATGATGTGGCCTTCGAAGATGGCCTCTTTCTCTTCACCGAAAGTACGGCCAGCCATCTCTTTGATGGCTTCGAGTTGTTGCGACGATTTGCTACGCGCATCGAAAAAACGTGCAATTTCACGTTCCACGTCAGCGTCTGCGATCGCATGGTTGTTAATGACAATTTCGTCTTCTTTGAGCAGCAGCGCTTTAGCGAAAGCGACGCCTGGAGATGCCAGGATTCCAGAAATCATAGCCGTACCTGTAGTTGTGAGTGGATACCTGAATGCAGAAGCGGAGCTGGAATTATTCCAGCTCAGCCATCAGCGCGACCAACTTCTCTACAGCTTTTTGAGCGTCAGGACCATCAGCTTTGATGGTGACCGTGGTGCCCTTGGTCAGACCCAGGGTCTGCAGCTTGAACAGACTCTTGGCGCTGGCTGACTTTCCGCCACTCACTACCGTGATTTCGCTTTGGAACTCTTTGGCTTCTTTGACAAATTGAGCAGCCGGACGAGTGTGGAGACCGTTTTCAGCAGTAATGACAACAGATTTCTCAAACATTATTCACCCCAATGTTGTTGATGGCATCTCAAGGAAGGTGTGATCCTTGAAACATCCTCGTGAGTTATGCGGAACAAGTTTCCAGCGGCGTGCCTGATTTTGGTAGTTATTTGACCGCTGAGCTTCTAACCGCCCCGGATTATGCCTTGCTCTTGGGCCTGGCAAAAGGCCAGAACGTTCGGATGCAACAAAAAATATCCATGCGTTACCTTTTGATACGTTACCGTTGAAAACCCTTGCGTCAGGTCAATGACGGCAACGAAAACCTTTTTACGACAAATTTTACCGATAGAGAACCATGGTTATTTTTCATATTGAAATAAGTAGTTAAATTCAGCTTCTTTTGGGTATATAGCACGAAAAAAAGGCCCCGGATAAACCGGGGCCTTTTTTTATCGGAAAAACTAGCGGTAGATCAATCAGGCCTGGAGTTCTTGTTCACCAAACAGGCCTTGGAACAAGACGCTGGAGAGGTAACGCTCACCCGAGCTCGGCAGAATGACGACAATGGTTTTGTCAGCAAACTCGGGCAGTTCGGCAATTTTGTTCGCTGCAACGACAGCCGCACCTGAACTGATACCCGCCAATATGCCCTCTTCTTGCATCAGGCGGCGAGCCATGGCGACGGCATCGTCGCTACTGACTTGCTCGACGCGATCCAGCAAGGAGAGATCCAGATTGCCAGGGATAAAACCCGCGCCGATCCCTTGGATTTTATGCGGGGCTGGCTTGATCTCTTCCCCGGCCAGTTTTTGACTGATAACTGGGGATTCTTTCGGCTCTACAGCCACGCTGGTGATCGCTTTGCCGCGGATCTGTTTGAGATAACGAGAGATACCGGTAATGGTGCCACCAGTACCAACCCCGGCGACGATCACATCGACCTCGCCATCGGTGGCATCCCAAATTTCAGGACCGGTTGTTTTGACATGGATCTCCGGATTGGCTGGATTATCAAATTGCTGAAGCAATACATACTTTTCCGGTGCCGAGTCACGGATCTCTTCTGCCTTGGCGACAGCCCCCTTCATACCCAGAGCGCCTTCGGTCAGTATCAGGTTGGCTCCGAGGGCTTTAAGCAACTTACGACGTTCCAGACTCATGGTGGCTGGCATCGTCAGTGTGATGCCGTAACCCCGAGAGGCTGCGACGAATGCCAGAGCAATACCTGTGTTGCCGCTGGTCGGTTCGATAATCTCTTTACCTGGGCCCAATAACCCTTTCTTTTCGGCATCCCAGATCATGTTGGCGCCGATGCGGCATTTGACGCTGAAGCTGGGATTGCGACTTTCGATCTTCGCCAGCACTCGTCCCTTGCTGACCCGGTTGAGTTTGACCAGGGGGGTGTTACCTATGGTCAGTGAGTTATCTTCGTACACTTTGCTCATGGTGCTGTCCCTATGTTTTTCAGCAGATAGGATTAGATTAATCATATAAACAACGAGTGGAAGTGACTTTTCGTTATAACGATATGTTCTGAGTAACTATCGTTCGCCGGATGTGGGGCATCACGCATCGGATGGCAATTGATAGTGTGACGATGAATTGACTGTGAGCCGGATCATGCCTTCCGTGGAAAGCAAAAGCCTCGATTGACAGTCAGGTATTAAATCGAAACACTGCTGCAGATTGGCACGATGCCAATTGTAGACGAAACAGGACGTTATACTGCGTAAGCAGTAGTGAGTATTCCTCACAGTGGAGGCGGAATGCTAGATAAGAAAGTAATGTGGATAAAAATGGTTCTGCTCTTGGGGGGCACCCTGGTTGCGGGGGGCGCCTTGGGGGCTGAAGCTCAGGTAGATAGCAAACTGCCGCAAGCAACCCCTTCCATTCCCAGTGAATTGGTTTATCCATTGCCTGCTGAACAGGTGCGAGCCGAGTTAGCGCAGCAGTTGCTGGAGCTGGCATTGGCCAACGTGCATCCCTATTTCAATGAGCAGTGGCTGGCGTTGATGAATACCCAGGATTCTGCGAAACAGGGGCGTTTATTTGCGGATACCTATATTGCTCTCAAGCAATTTCGTCATCAGTGGCATCAGCTGAACTGGGATGCGCGTGAACGGATTGCTATTCGTAAACTTCGTTTTTCACCTTCAGATACGGAGCGCCTGGCCTATATCTCTGCCGAGCAGCAACAAAGTCTTGCCAGCGATGTGTTGGCCTTGCGACCGCAGACCGCAGAGTACTTGCGGATTCGTGAGAGTCTCAATCAATTGCTGGATATGGCACGTCAGGATCCATGGCCAGTGATTCCCGAACTGCGCCTGCATCCCGGGGAGAGCAGTGATGGGCTGCCCGCCGTTAAGCAGGTGCTGGTTCGTCTCAAGTTGCTCGACCATGCCGATGGCAACACACTCTATGATGAGGCGTTGCTCGAGCCCATTAAGAAGTTTCAACGGATGCATGGCTTGCTGGATGATGGTGTGATTGGTCGAAAGACAGCGGCTTGGCTGCGTGTTACTCCCGAGCAAAAAGCCGTGATTCTCGCCAGAGCCTTGTTGCGTCAGGATGTTGGTGATCAACTCAAGGATCGCCGTTATGTATTGGTCAATCTTCCTGAATATCAGCTGCGTGTGTTGGATGGTGAGCAGGAGCTAATGACGAGCCGGGTGATTGTCGGCCAGCTCAAGCGGCAGACGCCAATCCTGGCCAGCCAGATTGCCAGCGTGGTTTTAAACCCCGCCTGGCATGTGCCGAGCACCATACTGCGCAAGGACATAGTTCCCAAGCTGACTCATGATCCTGAGTATCTGACCAAGGAGCGGATCGACATCTACGATTACGAGGGAACCAAAATCGATCCGGCCTCTATCTCACTGGATGAGGCGATCAGTGCCGGCTTCCCTTATCGTCTGCGTCAGCAGCCTGGGGATCACAATGCCTTGGGACGGTATAAGTTCTATTTACCGAATGATGAATCCATCTATCTTCACTCGACCTCGAATCCTCGTCTGTTCAACAAGGATCTGCGAGCCATCAGCTCGGGATGTGTCCGTGTTGAACTGGCCGCTGATCTGGCACAGTTGTTGTTGAAAGATAGTAGCTGGAACAAAGACAAGGTCGATGCCGTACTCCAAAGCAAGGCGACCAAATGGGTGCCGCTACGCACTCCTGTTCCTGTTTACACCGTCTACTGGCGCAGCTGGGTTGATGCCCAAGGGACGTTGCAGTTCCGCGATGATATTTATGGTTTCGATACGGGGAAAGAACAGGGCAGTAGCCAGGTGATGCAGAGTCTGCTGCTCCATCGCAAAGCGTGATTGGTTAGCGTGAAATGATACAAAACGCTCCGTAAGGAGCGTTTTGTTTTGCGGCGTCGGTCAAAAAACTACCATTTTGTCGGAGTAAAGAGCCTAGTTTGAGCCACGCGAGGTAATCGTTGTTTGACAGACTCTTTGTTCAGTCGTTATCTTCTTGACTAATTCATGAATGCGGCTACGCCCAGGCGTCTTGCTGGATGTGGTTCTGTGTCAGAAGCGTGGAGGAATGCAATGCTCGATCTGGAGATCAGTCGACGGCGTCTACTGTTGGGAAGTGCCTGTCTGGTAGCGGCAACACTGTTACCGGAAAAGGCCCATGCCAGCCGGACGGCCCCAGCTCGGATGCTGCGTTTTTATAACCTGAATACAGGGGAGCGCGCGTCCGCCTGTTATTGGGAAAATGGTCGCTATATCAAAGATGGCCTCCAGGAATTCAGTTGGTTGTTTCGCGACCACAGGGCAGGGGATTTGCAGATCCCTATTGATGCCAAGCTTTTCGATCAGCTCTTCGAGTTGCAACGAAAACTGGGGGTGCAAAAAGAGATCCATGTGGTGTGCGGCTATCGCTCAGCCCAGACCAATGCTTCGTTGCGACGTTCGAGTCGCGGGGTGGCCAAAAAGAGTCTGCATATGACAGGGCAGGCTGTTGATTTACGAATTCCTGGAATTGAACTGAATCGGGTTCGCCGGGCAGCACTGGCCATAAACGCGGGCGGGGTTGGCTATTACCCCAGATCCAATTTTGTCCATATGGATACGGGGCCGAAGCGTCACTGGTGAGTGCATCAACGCAAGGTTGATGCTGCTTGGTCAATAAAAAAGCGCCGCTAGGCGCTTTTTTATTGTTCGTCGCTACTGGTTCGACATATGTTTGGCCCGGTACAAATCGACCCACATGGCGGTTGCGCCACAGATGGCGATCGGCATGATGAGGAAATTGACAATCGGGATAGCTGTGCAGACCGAGACAATCAGGCCAAAGCCCAGGTTCGTCCAACGATGGTTTTTAAGATCCTCGCGCATGATCTCGAAACGAATCTTGTGATTGTCATATGGATAGTCACAGTACTGAATGGCAGCCATCCAGGCACATAGCAGCAACCAGAGTACCGGTGCTATGGTCTGGCCCACTAAAGGAATAAAAAACAGGATCAGGCAGCCGATGGCTTTGGGCAGGTAATATTTTAGTTTCTGCCATTCGCGGGCCAATATGCGGGGCACATCTTTGAGTAACTGGGCGACGGATACCTCGGGCGGTTGGACTCCGGTCAGGCGGGCCTCAACCTGTTCCGCCAAGAGTCCGTTAAAAGGGGCCGCAATCCAGTTGGCCACCATGCTGAAAATGAACGAGAACAGCAACAAGACGGTGATGATTGCCAAAGGCCAGAGCAGATATTCCAGCCAGGTTAACCACTCCGGTAGCAGCCCTATCCAGTGATCGGCCAGCTCTGATAACTGAGAGAACAACCAATAAAATGCTGCCGAAAATAACAACAGGTTCGTCAACAGCGGCAGCAGAACAAATCGCCGGAGTCCGGGTTGACTGACCAGTTGTAGCCCTTGGAATAAATAGCTGACACCGCTCTTTTTGCTAATCTCGTAAGCCATACTGCTTTCCCGCGCACAATAGTGTTACAGATATTACAAATAGTGTCTCATTTTGGTAAAGTCATTACCGCCATACTCGACAGATTGCTGAAATTGAATTGGTTATCTGTCGTGGGGATAAATAAGGACGAGCTAGACTGCTGATTTGGTGTCTGGTATCGAGGCGATGGGCTTCGGCTCGGATGGGCGTAATAGAATTAGAAAGAGAAGCGGCAATGCAGGATTTGCGTATCGTACTGGTCATCATAGGGGCATTGGCAATCGCGGCCTTGGTCATTCATGGACTATGGACAAATCGCAAGAACAAGCGGATTTCTATCAAGGAAAAGCCGCTTGGGCGCGTTCCCGACATCAAAAAAACCAGCTATCGGGAGAGTCTTGACGAAGAAGCTGGTGACGGATTTGATGCCGATGGGATTGGCAAGGTTCGTGTGGTCTCTCGTCGCCAAGAGCCCAAGATGCCAAGTAGCCCCACCAAGCAGTGGAGTAGCGCCAAGGTTGAGCCCGCCCTTGCCATGCCGCAAGTATCTGCCGAGATAGCTCCAGAGCCCGTTGTTGAGCCCCCAGTTGCCCCTCCTGTGGTTGAAAAGTGTTGGAGTGATTTTTATCAGATCAACATCATGGCGCGCAGCGAGGCGCAAATTGCCGGTGAGGATCTGCTGTTTATCCTGAAGAAGCTCGGTTTTCGCTATGGGGAGATGTCTATTTTCCATCGCCACCTTGAGCCGGATGGTCATGGTGACGTGCTGTTTAGCTTGGCGAACATGGTAAAGCCGGGAACTTTTGATCCGGCCCGCATGACGCAATTTACGACCCCAGGGGTCTCCTTGTTTATGGAATTGCCTCGCCAGGGGCGTGCGGAGGCCCATTTCAAGCTGATGCTGCAGGCGGCTGAAAAGATCGCTGCCGAGCTGGATGCCTTATTGATGGATCGTCAACGCAATCCGCTGAGCGAATATGGGGTCAACCAGCAGCTGGAAGAGCTGCGAGCCTATGACCTGCATTGATTGCGCAGTTTTGTAGAAATAGAGTGCGGCTAAGGCCGCACTTTTTCTAGGTGCCTTTTAGGAGTTTGGATCTTACCTATGCATGACATTCCTGTGCACGACATCCAAAAACGGATTGAAGAGCTGACAACTCTGTTGGCCCGCTATGAACACGAGTATTACGTACTTGATGCGCCCTCTGTTCCGGACAGCGAATACGATCGACTGCTGCGGGAGCTCGCTGCGCTGGAGGCGGCCCATCCCCAGTGGCGGAATGTCAATTCGCCTACCCAGCGGGTGGGTGGTGCCGCGCTGACGGCGTTTATGTCGGTGGCCCATGAGTTGCCTATGCTCTCGCTGGATAACGTCTTCGATGCAGAGGAGTTGCAGGCGTTTTATCGTCGGGTACAAGAACGCCTCGCCACCGAGTCAACAATTGCTTTTTGTTGCGAACCTAAATTGGACGGTCTGGCCGTCAGTCTGCTCTATATCAATGGTGATCTGGTTCGGGCGGCGACCCGAGGCGACGGTAGTACGGGGGAGGATATCACCCATAATGTGCGCACGATCCGCGCGATCCCGTTGCGGTTGCAGGGGGAGCAGCTCCCGGCGCGCCTGGAGGTTCGTGGTGAAGTGTTTATGCCCAAGGCTGGTTTTGAGAAGTGGAATGCCAAAGCATTAGCCGCTGGAGAGAAGCCCTTTGCCAATCCACGCAATGCCGCTGCCGGGAGTCTCAGACAGCTGGACCCTCGGATCACGGCACAGCGACCGCTAGCTTTCTATGCCTATGGTATCGGGGTTGCTGACGGCTGTGACCTCCCAGAATCGCACCATGGGCGTTTGCAGTGGCTGCAGCAGTTTGGTTTGCCAGTCTGTCACGAGATCAGCTTGGTGGATGGGATTGAGGGGTGTCAGGCCTATCACGATGCCATTCTGGCTCGCCGTGACAGTTTGCCCTTCGAGATTGATGGGGTTGTGTTCAAGGTGGATGCGTTGGCCCAGCAAGAAGCTCTCGGCTTTGTCTCCCGGGCACCGCGTTGGGCTGTGGCCCACAAGTTTCCTGCCCAGGAGGAGCTGACCCTGCTCAGGGATATTGAGTTTCAGGTCGGACGAACCGGCGCCATCACCCCTGTTGCCCGCTTGGAGCCCGTGTTCGTTGGCGGGGTGACAGTCTCCAATGCAACCTTGCACAATGCCGACGAGATAGAGCGTCTGGGCGTCATGGTCGGTGATACCGTCATCGTTCGGCGGGCCGGTGACGTGATCCCGCAGATTGTCGGTATCGTCGCCGATCGGCGTGATGTCGCTATCTGTCGATCGGTCGAGTTTCCCACCGAATGCCCTGTCTGCGGCTCGGCAATCGAGCGCTTACCCGGTGAGGCTGTCGCTCGCTGTAGTGGCGGTCTTTTTTGCGAGGCGCAACGAAAAGAGGCGCTCAAGCATTTCGTCTCTCGTCGGGCGATGGACATTGAGGGGTTGGGTGACAAGCTGATCGAACAGTTGGTCGATCGAGGTCTGGTGGATACACCGGCAGCCCTTTTCACTCTCGAGGAGAGCACACTTGCCGGGCTTGAGAGAATGGGGGAAAAATCAGCGCAGAAACTGCTGCTGGCTATCGATAAAGCTCGGATGACTACCTTGCCGCGTTTTCTCTTTGCTCTGGGGATCCGGGAGGTCGGGGAGTCTACAGCATTGGCGTTAGCCATGCATTTCGGCGAGCTCTCTGCACTGGAGCAGGCGAGTATCGAGGCGCTCCAGCAGGTTCCGGATGTCGGAGAGGTTGTTGCCAAACATGTCTATTACTTCTTCCGTCAGCCCCACAATCTGGAGGTGCTGGCCGCCCTGTTGCAACCGCAAGCCGAAGGTGGGGCCGGGATCCAGTGGCCTGTGATGGCTAGACCTCAGCCTTCTGAATTGCCACTGCAGGGAAAGACCTTGGTGTTGACTGGAACCCTGCAGGGAATGAGTCGTGAGGAGGCAAAGGCGGCGTTATTGGCTCTCGGAGCCAAGGTCGCCGGCTCTGTTTCTGCCAAGAGTAGCGCCGTGTTTGCTGGAGAGGCGGCAGGCTCAAAACTGGCGAAGGCTGAACAGTTGGGGATCCCGGTTCTGGACGAGGATGCGTTGCAGCAGCTACTGGCGGATCCTGCCCATTTTATCTGGCCTGCCTGACGTCAAAATGCCATCAAGCAACTAACTACATCCAGTAAGTAAAAGGCCCTTGATTACTCAAGGGCCTTTGCGTTTATGGCTCGCGGTGTTGCCTGTGCGACTCTTTAACCCTTTACGATCAGGGTCTGTCCCGGCTTTAAGGACGCCTTGTGAGAGATTTGATTCCAGCGGACCAGGTCATCGACGGAGATCTGGAAACGCTGGGCGATGGAATAGAGCGAATCCCCACGGCGAACCTCATAGTTCTTACGCTTGTGGGATGTACTCTGGGCCGATGCCTGCAATTTCAGAGTTTGCCCAACCTTAAGCTTATTGTGGGGCAATTTGTTCCAGCTCAGGATCTGTGCCTGGGTGACGCCATGGGCTTTCCCGATGGTCCACAGGCTATCGCCTGATTTGACTGTGTATTGGGTGTAACGAGCTTGGCGTTCACCGCTGCTCTTGCTCCGGCGTGAGGCTAGCTGAACTCTCTCTTCTTCGCCCGGTAGTACGAATTGCTCGCCTGGCTTCAAACGGCGGCTGGATGGGAGTTCGTTCAACGCCAGCTCCAGCTCATGCGCATCTTTCTTCGGCACCAGCAGATGGTGGGGGCCTTGGCTGGGGGTGGCATTGCGCAGGTAGCCCGGGTTGAGCGCCTTTACTTCCTGCAAAGAGAGCCCCGCCAGATCGGCGACCACCGACAGTGAAACCTGGCCACCGGCATCAATGCGCTGCCATTGTTGTTTATAGGGATGGTCAGGGAGTTTGACGCCGTACTGATCGGCGTTTTTGATGATATCGGCTAGTGCCAACAGGCGAGGCACATACTCTGTGGTCTGTCTGGGCAGATTTAGCGACCAAAAATCGCCACTCTTGCCGGCGCGCTGGCTTTGCTCAATGGCGCGCTGGATCCGGCCTTCCCCGGCATTGTAGGCTGCAACGGCATTAAACCAGTCACCTCCCAGCTCATCATGCAACTTTTGCAGGTAGTCTAAAGCGGCTGAGGTTGACGCCTGAATATCGCGGCGGCCATCATACCAATGGCTCTGTTCCAGTCCGAAGCGACGACCGGTGCCCGCGGTAAATTGCCATAGTCCGGTGGCATTACTTGGGGAGCGTGCATTCGGGTTGTAGGCGCTCTCGACGATGGGCAACAACACCAGCTCCATCGGCATGTCGCGCTTGTCGATCTCCTGCATGACCAGATAGAGATAGGGGGCGGCCTTTTGGGTGACGGTATTGAGATACTTGGGGTGTTTGAGGTACCAGTCGCGGTAGCTGATGATTTCGGGGTTATCCGGGATCTCCATCTTCATTTGGTTGCTGGCGTGGCGCCAGGCTGAGATCCGGGATTGTTCGCTTTCCGATCGATCGAGAGCGGTGCGACTCTTGGTCGCCGTTTGGGCAGTTTGCTGTTCGTCAGTCACTGCGTCATTACGGTTCGGTAATGTCTGGCAGCCCGTGAGCAACAAAGTGGCCACCACGGCCAGTCGTAGCTTCATGTTCATCCAGTTTTCATCCTATCAGTGAGTCGCCGATGGTAAGGGTGATCGAAAACCAGATCAACCAATGCAAGCTTTATGCTCAAAATTCGAGCTTTGGTGGTCAAAGATTATTCTTTTTTTCTCTGAGAATGGCAAAGACATGGATCTCATTTTCACATTCACGCAGCGCATTCCGTTCTGCCCAGTGGCGAACCTGAGGGATCTGGGTGCGTAAAAAGACGTTGGTGCGCAGCTCCTCCGCTAGAGTACTTGGCAGCGTTGGTAACCCTTGTTGGCGCAACTTACTGACCAGGCGTAGCCGTTCGGTTGTCTGTTGGTTGTCCGGCTCTACCAGCTGGCAAAACGCCAAGTTGCTTTGGGTATACTCATGGGCGCAATAGATGCGGGTCTGCTCCGGTAGCTGTTTGATTCGCTGCAAGGAGTTTTGCATCTGTTCGGCAGTGCCATCCAGCAGCCGTCCACAACCACCGCCAAACAGGACATCCCCGCAGAAGAGGCAACCATCGCCCAGATAGGCGATGTGCTCTGGGGTGTGGCCAGGTAACTGCATGACCTCAAAGGATATTCCCAGACTGTCTAACCGAAGATGCTGGCCGTCAGCCAGCGGAATTTTCGTTGGCAGTCTAGGGTGGGGCGCCTGTGGGCCATAGCAGAGTGCTTGTGGATACAGCCGCAGCAGATCTGGGATCCCGGCGATGTGATCGGCGTGAAAATGTGTTACTAAAATAGCGTCCAGTTGTATCCCTAGCTGCTGCAATCGCTCAACAACCGGAGCCGCATCACCCGGATCCACCACCACGGCATGCTGCCCTTTTTTGAGCAACCAGATATAGTTATCTTGCCGAGCGGGTAGGGTGATGACTTGTAACATATAAACTCCTTCGCGTGTGCAGGGCTTTATTGATACGGATATCCGGCAGCGGGTGCAATAGTTTCGTAGGAGTCGATGTGAAACCAGCGCTAACGCAACGTCAGCTAGTTCCTCCCTTGTCATGGCTCGAGTTGCCGATGGGAGATTGGCTATCCGCCGAGATCCAGGAACGCCTTGATCTCTGGTGTCCGCTCCTGTTTGGTTATCATCTGCTCAAATTGGGGGCGCTCAGTGGTCGATTGTCGTGCAATTGCTCGGCAATTCGACATCAAAGTTGTGTGGGAACCGAAGGGGACAACGTAGGGATCCTGGCGGATTTGACGGCATTACCAATCCGGGATCTGTCGATCGATGCCTGTCTGCTGGCCCATACTCTGGATTATGTTGCTGATCCTCACCAAGTCTTGCGTGAGGTTGAACGGGTGCTGACTGCCGACGGCTGGCTGCTCATCAGTGGTTTCAATCCACACAGCCTGGTGGGTTTAGGTCGCTTGCTACCTAAATTACGGCGACAACAACCCTGGCATGCGCGCATGTTCTCCCCCGAGCGATTGCGTGATTGGCTGGAGCTGTTGGGTTTTGAAGTGATTCACTTCGAGGCTTTTGGCTTTAGCAGCTTTTCATCAGGCTGCCGTATTCACTGGTGGCGTGAAAATTTGGGCCGCGATTATTGTAGTTATTTTGCCTCTGTCTATATGCTTGCAGCCCGCAAGCGAACTGTGCCTCTGACCCTGGAGCCTGAGCGCCGTTGGGCCAGGAAGCCCCAGATAGTTCCGGGCATGGCACGGATCTGATTACGGCTGATAACCGCTATCTTCCAGCAGGTTGGCGCTCATGGCTGCATCACGAGCCAGTATATCGCAACGCTCGTTTTCATCATGGCCGGAGTGGCCTTTGACCCAGTGCCAATCCACCTGATGGCGTTGTACCTCGGCATCCAGAAGTTTCCACAGGTCGACATTCTTGACGGGATCCTTGCTGGCAGTCAGCCAACCCCGGCGCTTCCAGTTCTGTATCCACTGGGTGATGCCTTGTTTGACATATTGGCTGTCCGTCGTCAGTTGGACGATACAGGGCTCCTGCAAGGATTGCAGTCCGGCGATGGCGGCCATCAGCTCCATACGATTATTGGTGGTTAGTCGATAGCCTTGCGCCAGCTCTTTTTGGTGCTGCTTATAAATTAATATGGCGCCGTAACCACCGGGACCAGGGTTGCCGAGGCATGAGCCATCGGTGAAGAGAGAGACCTGCTTTAACATCGAAAAGTGCGGTAACATGGGGTTTTGCCCAGTTTGACATAAAAGGCTTATGAACCCAATCCAATCCACGCGCCAAGTGATCCTCGATACTGAAACGACCGGTATGAACATGAGTGGTGGGCCGCATTATTTGGGTCACCGTATCATTGAAATCGGCTGTGTTGAGGTGATCAACCGTCGGTTGACTGGTCGCCATTATCATGTGTATCTCAAGCCGGATCGTTTGGTGGATGAAGAGGCAATCCGTGTGCATGGCATCACGGATGCGTTTCTTGCCGACAAACCGCCATTTGCGGCTGTGGTTGATGAGTTCCTCGATTTTATCCGGGGCGCTGAACTGGTGATCCACAATGCACCATTCGACGTCGGCTTCATGGATTACGAGTTCGATAAGCTCGGATTGGCGCTCAAGACCAAGGAAATCTGTAGTGTTACCGATACCCTAGTGATGGCGCGCCGTCTGTTCCCGGGTAAGCGCAACAGCCTGGATGCTCTCTGTTCCCGTTACGATATCGACAATAGCCATCGAACCCTGCACGGCGCTTTGCTGGATGCCGAGATACTGGCCGATGTCTATCTGTTGATGACCGGGGGGCAAACCCGTCTCGATCTGAGTGCCGGAGAGACAAATAATCAGCAGCAACAGAGTAATGAAGCGCAAAGGCTCGACCGGCAAGGTGGCGCCCTGCGTATCATCAAAGCCAATGACGCTGAGTTGGCAGCCCATGAAAAACGTCTGGATCTGGTGAACAAGAAGGGTGGGCGCTGCCTCTGGCGTGAGTGAGTGGGGACAGCTCCTCTGAATGAAAAGGAACCTGACGGTTCCTTTTTTCATTTCGGTTCAGCCAACTCCAAGACTAGTCGCCTTGAAATTCATCCCGGTAGGTATCGCGAATGGCCAGGAAGCCATCGAGATTGGTCAACATCAAGTCGACCAGTTCGGGATCAAAGTGTCGGCCTTTCTCTTCCTGGATCAGCGCCAAAATTTTATCCAGCGGCCAGGCTCGTTTATAGCAACGATCCGAACCCAAGGCGTCAAAGACATCGACCAAGGCGGTGATCCGCCCTTCGAGCGGAATAGCCTGGCCCGTCAACCCCTGCGGATAACCGGAACCATCCCACTTTTCGTGGTGGTTTAACGCAATCTGTGCGGCGACCTGGAACAGTTCGATATCCGAACCACTCAGCATGTCATAACCGATCTGTGAATGGGTCTTCATGATGGCCCACTCATCCGCATCCAGTTTTCCTGGCTTATGCAGCACGGCGTCCGGGATACCGATCTTGCCGATGTCGTGAAGTGGCGATGCTCGTTTGAGCAGCTCTTGTCGCTCATCGGGCAGCCCCAGTAGGCGAGCAAATTGCTCGCAGTAGAGAGCAACCCGCTTCACGTGTAAGCCGGACTCTTTGGAGCGGGTTTCGACGATTTCACCAATCCGGTAGATGATCTCGCGCTGGTTATCCGCTAGCAGCTCGTTGAGGCGGATATTTTCCAGGGCAATGACGATGTTTCCGGTGAACAGGTTGAGCAGATAGGTGTCCATCTGGCTCAGCGGACGGGTTCCCTGAATGTGAAAAAGTAGACTATGACGTGGGTTGCTGCAGTAGATGACGAGCTCGTTGTCTTGATAGACGTTTTGCTTGCAGGCCACGGCCTGCTGGATGATGACCGAATCGTGGAAATTCTGAAGGTCATTGTCATTCAGCACGGATCCCAAGGCGTCATCGCGGATCTCGTAGGCATTGTGTCGCAATTGATACAGGTTGGTCTCTTCGAGTGCCAGCAGAGCGCTTAACTGTTCCAGCGTCCCTTCGGCAAATTGTTTGAGCGCCTGCTTTTCAAAAATACCCTTGGAGGCGGCGATGACCTTTTCCAGCCCTTTGCGATTGTGTTCGAGTGAACAGATGTCGCGATAAGAGCGCAAGCTGGCCCGGATCAGGGTGCGGAGCTTTTGCGAGGTTAATTCGGTCTTGTCTTTGTAGTCGTTGATGTCGTAGTTAACGACGACATCATCTTCTGGCGCCTGGCCTGGTTGTCCGGTGCGAAGGACGATGCGAATTTGTTGGTTATGCAGTTCGTTTCGGACATAGCGCACCACGTCGAGCCCGGCATTATCCGTCTCCATCACGACATCGAGTAGCACTAAGGCGATGTCAGTTTCATTCGTAACGATTGCTTTGGCCTCGCGGCCGGTATAGGCATGGATAAATTCGATAGGTTTATTGTCAAACTCGAACTTGGCCAAGGTCATTTTGGTGATGCGGTGTACCTCGGGTTCATCATCGACGATGAGAACCTTCCAGCCCTGCTTGATGCGGTTAGAGTCTACTTTTTCGTCATCAATAATCAGGATTTCATCATCCATCTACATCGTCCTGGTCGGCCTATGGCGGCATGGCATTTTAATCATATTAAAAGATATCAATAAAAAAGGTGGATGATTTATCTTGAGTTGGAAGTGTGCTGTGCCGCAATCAATTATGCGCGTTGAGTAACGCTGACGTCTGTCATTAGCTGTGTCAGAATGAAAACTCATGTCTGAATTTATCGGAGAACGAAATGTATCAGGATTTGATCCGCAATGAATTGAATGAGGCTGCTCAGGTATTGCAGGCATTCATGGCCGATCCGAAGAATCTATTGAACATCGAAGCAGCCGCAACGCTGATTGCCGATTCGTTCCGCCAGCAGGGCAAGGTGTTGTCTTGTGGTAATGGCGGTTCTCATTGCGATGCGATGCACTTTGCCGAAGAGCTGACCGGGCGTTATCGTGAAAACCGCCCCGGCTATGCCGGCATTGCGATTTCTGATCCGAGTCATCTCTCCTGTGTCTCCAACGACTTTGGTTATGAGTATGTCTTTTCCCGCTATGTCGAAGCCGTCGGCCGTGAGGGCGATGTGCTACTGGGGATCTCAACGAGCGGGAACTCGGGCAATATCATCCGCGCTATCGAAGCGGCCAAGAGTAAGGGTATCAAGACCATTGCTCTGACGGGCAAGGATGGTGGCAAGATGGCGGGGTTGGCGGATGTCGAAATTCGAGTCCCCCATTTTGGTTACGCCGATCGGATCCAGGAGGTGCATATCAAGATCATTCACTTGCTGATCCAGTTGATCGAGAAAGAGATGGTTCGTCAGCCGTGAGCCGGTCTGGATCGTTGGAGTAATGCATGTGTGAACTGTTGGGCATGAGTGCCAATGTGCCGACCGATATCTGTTTCAGTTTTACCGGTTTGATGCAGCGGGGTGGCAAGACGGGACCTCACCGAGATGGATGGGGGATCACCTTCTATGAGGGTAAGGGGTGCCGGACCTTTAAAGATCCGATGCCAAGTTATCAGTCCCGGATCGCCCAGTTGGTTCAGGAGTATCCGATCAAGAGCTGCGCCGTTGTCAGCCATATTCGTCAGGCTAACCGAGGGGCTGTGGCTCTGGAGAATACCCATCCGTTCACCCGGGAGTTATGGGGTCGCTACTGGACCTTTGCACATAACGGGCAACTGAGCGGCTACGAGTCTTGGCCCACGGGGCGTTTCTTGCCGGTCGGTACTACGGACAGTGAACAGGCGTTCTGTTGGCTGCTGAATGAACTGGAACTGGCATTCCCAACGCCACCTGAAGATATGCGTTCCGTTTTTCTCCGGGTGGCTAGCTGTTGTGACGAGCTGGCGTCCCATGGCGTATTTAATATGTTATTGACCGATGGGGATCACCTGATGACCTATTGCAGCAGCCAGTTGCACTGGTTGACGCGGAGGGCCCCGTTTGGTCAGGCTCGCCTGCTGGATGAGGATATCAGTGTCGATTTTCAGCAGGAGACGACGCCAAACGACGTCGTAAGCCTGGTGGCTACGCTGCCGCTGACGCAGAACGAGCAGTGGCACAAGATGGCCACAGGGGAGTGCAACCTGTTTCATGAAGGGGAGCGGCTGCTATGGCGCATCGTTGGTGACACAACCCTCGGCGGCCCTTGGGCTGAGTAAATGGATTGCGGCAACAAAAAAGAAGGGAAGCTGGCAGGCTTCCCTTCTTGATCGCTTGTTCTATGTTTTAGCTCTCGTTATCGAGCCATATCAGTCATCGAGGCTGTCGTTTAGCACACTAGTCAGTGGCTCTTCGTCATCACAGGCGTAGCCACGGGGCGGAAGTGGTTGCCCATCCAGCCAGGCTTGTGAGCCGACCATGGTTAAACGACCCTGACAGAACCAGTTGATGACCAGCGGATAGATCTGATGCTCCTGACTGAGAACCCGCTCGGCGAGCGAGGCTTCGTCATCATCGGCAAAGATCGGCACTTGAGCCTGTAGTACCACGGGGCCGCCATCGAGCTCTTCGGTGACGAAGTGGACACTGGCTCCATGCACGCTATCTCCGGCGGCAATGGCGCGGGCATGCGTTTTTACCCCTTGGTACTTGGGTAACAAGGAGGGGTGAATGTTCAGCATGCGTCCAGCGAAGTGCTGGACGAATCCTGGTGTCAGGATCCGCATAAAACCAGCCATTACCAGCAAGTCGGGTTTCCAGCTCTCCAGCAGGTGGATCAGGGCGGCATCGTAGCTTTCGCGATCGCTGAATTCTTGATTGCCCAGCACACGAGTGGCAATCCCGGCTGCTCGGGCCCGTTCCAGACCAAACGCATCGGCGCGGTTGCTCACCACGCCAACGAGTTCACCCTGGATGCGGCCTGAGTGGCAGGCGTCGATCAACGCCTGCAGATTACTGCCATTTCCTGAAATCAGAACCGCGAAGCGCATCAGCGGATCTCGACCTGCTCTTCACCGGCAGCTGCATCGGCGATATGACCGATATGCCAGGCTTGTTCACCTTCGGCTTGCAACAGAGCTAAGGCAGCCGCAACTTGATCGGCCGGCAGCGCAATGATCATGCCGACGCCACAGTTGAAGGTGCGGTACATCTCGTAGGTCTCGACGTTACCGTTGGCTTGCAACCAGGAGAATACGGCTGGCCACTGCCAGCTGCTGCCATCAATCACGGCCTTGGTGTTTTCCGGCAGCACGCGAGGGATGTTTTCCCAGAAGCCACCACCCGTGATGTGTGACAGGGCGTGGATATCGCAGGCTTCGATCAGCTTCAGTACCGGCTTGACGTAGATACGGGTCGGCTCGAGCAGGGCATCGGCCAGGCTCTTGTCGCCGACGGTTTGCTGCAGATCGGCCTTGGAAACTTCCAGGATCTTGCGGATCAGCGAGAAACCGTTGGAGTGAGGACCAGAAGAGGCCAGCGCAATCAGGGCATCACCCGCCTTGACCTTGCTGCCATCGATGATTTCAGAGGCTTCGACCACACCGACGCAGAAACCGGCGATGTCATAGTCTTCGCCTTCGTACATGCCTGGCATCTCGGCAGTCTCACCGCCAATCAGGGAGCAGCCAGACATTTCACAACCTGCACCGATCCCGGTCACGACCGCGGCAGCGGTGTCGACGTCCAGCTTGCCGGTGGCGTAGTAGTCGAGGAAAAACAGAGGTTCGGCACCTTGTACGATCAGATCGTTGGCACACATGGCCACCAGGTCGATACCGACGGTGTCATGCTTCTTCAGATCGATAGCCAAACGCAGCTTGGTACCGACACCATCGGTGCCAGAAACCAGTACCGGCTCACGGTAACCGGCCGGAATACGGCACAGGGCACCGAAGCCGCCGAGGCCACCGATGACTTCCGGACGGCGAGTGCGCTTGGAAACGCCTTTGATTCGCTCAACCAGTGCATTGCCTGCATCGATGTCTACGCCAGCGTCCTTGTAGCTCAGAGAAGTCTTGTCAGTCACGGGAGATCCTTGTCGTATCAGGGTGGAAAAAACGCGCACATTCTAGCAACCAACGCGGCCAGGACAAAACGAAATCGTTTGTCCATCGCTCGATTAAACTGCTCTACACGCCCGCGACTGGATGATAAAATTCCGCGGTTATGCATGGCGCACGAGGAGCGAATAATGAAAGTGGTCGAAGTCAAACATCCGTTGGTTAAACACAAACTGGGTCTGATGCGTGAAGCAGACATCAGTACCAAGCGTTTTCGTGAGCTGGCCAAGGAGGTGGGAAGTCTGCTGACTTATGAAGCGACTGCCGACTTTGAAACTGAAAAAGTCACGATTGATGGTTGGAATGGCCCCGTGGAGGTCGATCAGATCAAGGGCAAGAAGGTCACTGTAGTTCCCATACTGCGGGCTGGTCTTGGCATGATGGACGGCGTACTGGAACATATCCCGAGTGCCCGCGTCAGTGTGGTCGGTATCTACCGTGACGAAGAGACTCTGCAGCCGGTTCCCTATTTTGAAAAGATTGTCAGCAATATCGAAGAGCGTCTGGCTCTGGTGGTCGATCCCATGCTGGCGACCGGTGGCTCCATGATTGCGACTATCGATCTGCTGAAAAAGAAAGGCTGCAAGTCGATCAAGGTGATTGTCCTCGTAGCGGCTCCAGAAGGTCTGGCGGCCTTGCAGGCGGCCCATGATGATGTCGAGCTCTATTGTGCGGCGATCGATCAGCGGCTCAACGAGAAGGGCTACATAGTTCCGGGCCTCGGCGATGCGGGTGACAAGATATTTGGTACCAAATAAGTCATTGTTAGTAAAAAAGAACCGGCTGCGGCCGGTTTTTTCATAACTGGGAGCTATGGCTCCAGGCGCACCCTTGCGATTATTCGCGAGCCAAGGCTATCATCGGCACACTCTTCTTCAAGGATCACGCCATGCGCCCAGTACTCGTGTTGCTCTGTTTGTTTTGGCTTGGTGGTCAGCCGGCTTGGTCTGCGGATCAGCCCGCATCCCTGTTTCGGGTCACTGTTCCTGGCAATAGCGCGGTTCTGGCAGCCGAACAGCAGGGGCTTGCGGTCGTGCTCCAGCGGCTAACCGGTGGGCAGATCGACTTGCAACAGCCGGATGTGGCCAAGGGCATCGAGCAGGTGGGCAATCTGGTCAGTCAGGTGACCCCTGGCTCCGGTGGCTTGACGATCGACTTTGCGCCGGACGGGGTGAAACAGTTGATTGCCACCAGCGGCGTACCCTACTGGGAGCAACCCAGACCGGCATTGATTTTTTGGCTGGTGGATTCGCAATTGTCACCTGTACCTCTGGTGCCGGGTGATCCCTCGACGGTTTGGCCAGCCCTGTTTGCCCAAGAGGGGAACCGTTGGGCCCTGCGCAGCAGTTTCCCCCTCATGGATCTGGATGATCTGACGCTCGTCAATGCCGATCTGGTTAACCAGGGTTTGATGCCCTCCCTGCTCAAGGCCAGTGCCCGGTATGGCGATGGCCTGTTGGTTCGAGGCAACTTGAGTCAACGCGAAGATGGTTGGTTGTTGCAATGGCATCTGCATGCCGGGGATGGCAAGGGAGAGGCTCTGATTAACGGTCAGGCTCAAGGAGCTCCTGATGCTGTGGTGGCTCAGACGATGGCGGCCATCAGCCACTATCTGGCTGAACGATATGGCCAGAAACTGCTAGCTGCCACGGGGTTGGATGTCACGGCCGGTTTAATGCCCACTGGTGAGTATCAGTTGGTTGTTGAAGGGGTCAAGAGTGTGGATGACCTGCTGGCCCTGCAGGGTGTTGTCCGGCAACTGCCCATGGTTAGCAAGAGCAATGTGGCAAGCATGGATGGTGATAGGGTCACTCTGTCATTGACTCTTAACGGCGACGTTGCTGCCCTCGTCACGGCCTTGCAGGCTCAACCGAGGTTGAAAGCCATAGCGGCAACCAATAATTTCCACTTGCAGTGGCAGCAACCATAACTCGGAAAAGGACACTCGGCGTGAGTCAACCTGCGCAACTCTCCTTGGCAGTGCAACTGCCTGATGATGAAACCTTCGCCAGTTTTTATCCTGGGGACAACGCTCAACTGATCACCAATCTGAAGAATGCGGCGATTGGTCAGGGGGCTCCCTTGCTATTTGTCTGGGGGAGTCGCGGGGCGGGGCGCTCGCACCTGCTGCACGCTACCTGCGCCGAGGTGAATGCTAGCGGTGAGGCGGCGGCTTATATTCCGCTGGAGCAACATGCCATGTTTGAACCTGGCGTACTGGAACAGATGGAGCAACTCCCTCTGGTGTGCCTTGATAATCTGGATGCCATTGCCGGAAATGCACAGTGGGAGGAGTCGCTGTTTGACTTTTTCAATCGCTGGAAGGAACACAATCAAGGCTCTTTGATTGTCACGGCGGCCACGGCACCCCGCAAAATCGGGCTCTGTCTGCCGGATTTGGCATCGCGTCTGGATTGGGGGCTCTCATACCAACTGCATGAGCTGGATGATGAGGGTAAGCTCGGAGCCCTGCAGCTTCGCGCCGAGCTGCGAGGTTTTAAACTGCCGGTCGATGTTGGCCGCTTCTTGTTAAATCGGCTATCGCGCGACATGCGCACCCTGCTGACAACCCTCAATGAGTTGGATCACGCCTCGCTGGATGCCAAACGAAAGTTGACTATCCCCTTTGTCAAAGAGGCATTGCATCTCTAGCCGAGATGGATAAACCATCAATTGATGGTCTTTTTTGCAAACGAAAAGCCATCACAAATGCGATGGCTTGTTTATGACGATTCTGTCCACTGAACTAAAGAATTTCTAACACCTGCTCGGGAGGGCGACCGATGCGGGCCTTGCCATCCTTGACCACAATTGGTCGCTCCAGCAATGACGGGTTTTCTGCCAACTGACGATAGAGGCCCTCTTCATCCAGGGTTGGATCATCCAATCCCAGCGTCTTGTAGAGCTCCTCCTTGGTTCGCATCAGCTGTCGCACCGAGGTGAATCCTAACTGGGTGACCAGAGACTTCAGTGTTGTTACATCGGGTGGTGTCTCAAGATAACGGACGACATCCGGGCTCAACTGGCGGGTTTCCAGCAGAGCGAGCGTCTCCCGACTCTTGGAGCAACGTGGATTGTGGTAGATACACAGGGTCATGATCTGATCTCCAGTTATTGGCGCAGACTTTCGTCTTGACGCTTGGCCTCTTCAAGCTGAACCAGGCGAGCATCGATCCGGGCCAGCTGTAACTTATCGCTGGTGGTTGCTCGCGCCATATTCAGCTCATCCATGGCGCGCAGATAGTCGCCACTCAAGGCTTTGCTCTCCGCATAGGCTAAATGCAGATTGGTTTCATCTCCTGTTTGCTGATAGGCAGAGACCAAAGTTTTCCAGCCCAGATCGCTATCCGGATGGTCTCTTAGGTAGAGATCCAGCAGCTTGGCGGCCTGGGTGGCCCGGTTGGTCTCCAGGTAACAGCTGGCAAGGTTGAAAATGACCACGCTGTTGTTCGGTAGCTGTTTGCGCTTGTTCTCCAGCCGCTTGATGGCCTGATCGTAGCGCTTATTGGCCATGTCGATATCGGTCTGGGTATCGAGCACGAAGAAATTATCCGGGTAGCGTTCGGCCAGTTTGTTGATCAGAACCTCAGCCTCTGCGGGGCGATTAAGCGCCAGCAGTGCCAGGGCCTTGCCATAGAGCAGGTCTTGACGTTGTCCCTGACGGCTCAACTGGCGATCAAAGTAGCTCAACATGCCATCTGGCGTCTCTTGGCTGAACCGCACCTGGATCCGGGCTTTGGCAAATAGGAATTGGGTGTCATCGTGCGGGGAGAGCCTAGGAAAATTCGCGGCTCGGCTGCGTGCCTCGGCGATCCGGGTCTCGGGCAGTGGGTGAGTCAGCAACATCTCGGGGGGTTTGGTGGCATAGCGATATTCTGCTGCCAATTTTTGAAAGAAGTTGGCCATGCCCATGGGCTCGAAGCCGGCATCGTAGAGTAACTGCATCCCTATGCGGTCGGCTTCATATTCGTTGTCCCGGGTATAGTTGATGGCGGACTGAGCCTGGAGCCCCATGGTCGTCTGCAGGGCAGCAATCCCAGCGGTTGGATTGATCATTGCCAGGGCGACGGCCCCGACAACACCGGCGATCGTCATCGGGGTCTGGCGGGTTTGTGCCTCGAGGTAGCGGGCTATGTGCCGTTGGGTTACGTGGCTGATTTCGTGGGCCAATACCGAAGCCAATTCACTTTCGTTATCCGCATTCAAAAATAGCCCGCTGTGAACCTTGACCTTGCCGCCGAGAAACGCGGCCGCATTGATGGTCTGATCCTGGATCAGAAAGAAGGTAAAGGGGAACCGGATATTATTGGCGTGGCTCACCAGACGTTGACCCAGGTCGCTGAGATACTCATTGAGAACAGGATCATCAATGATTGGCAACTGAGCACGGGCAAAACGCATGAATGAGTTGCCGTAAGTGATTTCACGATCGATCGAGAGTGCCGCCACACCGGCTGTGCCTATATCGGGCAGTTGACTCTCATCGACGGCATGGGCTGAATGGATACACAGGGTAACCAGCAAGGCTGTGGTCATTGATTGCAGTAAGCGCTTGAGCATTCGCAACTATCTCCATGAAAACGCTGGGGCAGGATACTCCGGCCCTAGGCCATGGAACAAGCGTTGTTTCGATGGTCTGCGCGGGAGATAATGGCTGTTTGATGCGCCTTGATGAAGGCCTACCAGAGAGTGGATCTCGGGTATTCCTTGCGTTGAGTTGTAAAGATTTCACTCTCTTGGCGGTTAATCCGAGAATCAGGGTGCCCCGATTTCGGTATAGGATTTTGCATGTTTCACGTTCTGATGAATTGGTACAAACGTCGTTTTTCTGATCCCAATGCGGTAACGCTCTTTTTGCTGTTGCTGTCCGGCTTCATGGTCATCTATTTCTTTGGTGATCTGGTGGGGCCAATCCTGGTTGCTTTGGTGCTGGCTTACCTGCTGGACTGGCCGACACAACGGCTGATGCGGTTGGGGTGTAGCCGAACCCTGAGTACGACTCTGGTACTTTGCTTGTTTCTCGGGGTCATGCTGCTCTTGTTGACTGGCTTGTTGCCAAGCATAGTGCGTCAAGGGGTCAACCTGGCCAGAGAGGCTCCCAGCATGTTGGGAAACATCAAGCTCTATATGCTGAGGTTACCCGAATCCTATCCCGATCTGATGGATGTATCGCTGGCCGAGACCCTGCTCAACACGGTTCAGGCTCGCCTAGTCAAACTCGGTGAGTTGATTGTTTCGGCATCGGTCAGTTCGCTGATCAACGTCGTGATGGTGGTGGTCTACCTGTTTCTGGTCCCCTTGATGGTTTTTTTCATGCTCAAGGACAAGGAACTCCTGCTCAAGGGGGTCTACCGCTTTTTGCCGAGCAACCGGGTGTTGGTCTCGAAGGTTTGGGATGAGATGAACGGCCAGATCGTCAATTACATCCGCGGTAAGGTGATTCACATTCTGATTGTTAGCCTGGCCAACTACCTGGTGTTCTACTTCATGGGCATAGATTACGCCCTGCTGTTGGGTGTCGGGGTCGGGCTCTCTGTGCTGATTCCCTATGTTGGAGCCGTCATGATCACGGTGCCCGTCGTCACGGTTGGGCTATTTCAATGGGGGATGTCGCCAGAATTTGCCTATTTGCTGGTAGCCTACCTGGTGGTCCAGATCCTGGATGCCAATTTATTGGTGCCACTGCTTTTTTCCGAAGCGATGAATTTGCACCCGATTGCCATCATCATTGCCGTGCTGATCTTTGGTGGGCTCTGGGGATTCTGGGGGGTCTTTTTCGCCATTCCCTTGGCGACTCTGGTGAAGGCGGTCGTGAATGCCTGGCCAGCGGCAGTAGGCAAGATTGATGGCCATGAGGTTTCTGTGGAGAAAAAAATCGCCTCGTGATGAGGCGATTGGGTCGTTCGAATCAATAGAGCAGGGTATAGAGCTGGCGTCGGTAGCGGCTGGCGGCAGCATCGCCAGCCATGGTGGCTAGAATATCTAGGTAGATTTTTTTGGCTTCGCCAAAAGAGAGATCGTGACGCAAGATGCCCAGCAATAACTCCAGGGCCTCCTCCTTGCGTCCAGACTGACTGTACTGGATGGCCAGCTCCTGCTTGAGTAAGCCATTGTTGGGATCCTGGCTTAGTCGGCTCTCCAGGGCCTGGATCTCCGGGCTATCCGCGGCCTGTTCGGCCAATTCGAGTGCGGAGATCAGCCGCGCATAATCGGAGTCCTGGTCCACCATGGGGATTTGCGCCAGCAGTTCTTTTGCTTGGGCCAACTTTTGCAACTGAAGGCTGCAGTCGGCGAGGGCCAGGTTGATATCGCTACGGTTCAGAACCAGCTTGCGGGCTGTGAGCAGAGCCTCATAAGCAGTTTGTACGGCTCCACGACTCAAATCGGCGCGAGCTTGCTCCAGTAGCAGATCTTCCTCTTTGGGTTGGTAACTGGCGAGGAATTGCTGGGCTCCAGCCAGTTGTTCAGCACCCATAATGGCGTCTACGGGGCGTCCTTCCTTGAATAGCACCAGAGCCGGGAGTGCTTGTAGCCCCAACTGCACAGCCAGACCTTGCAACTGGGGGTTGCTGACATCGACCTTGGCTAGAGTCAGATAGCTGTTGGCTGTGCCAACCAAGGTCTCGAGCTGACCGGTTATTGGCTGACATTCCGGGAGTGCATCGGCGTAAAAATAGACGGCGATGGTTTTGGTCATGGAGGCGTCGATGAGCTCGGCGCGGAAATTCTCAGGTGTAATTTGGATGATCATGACAAGCACTCTGCGATAGATGTAACCCATATATGGGCTTGGTGATCGCCTATTTCAAGGGGGATCGCCAAGCCCTGTGCATTGGACTGAGCCGATGCAGGTTTTCAGGGAGGGGAGGGTGAGCCGTTGATGCCCTTGAATCGCCCCAAATCACGCATGACTTTGAGCAGCGCCGGCATATCCGGTCGTCCATCGTCGATGACGTCATACGTGGATGCATCGCGGACTTCAAAGTTACCTTGTCGGTCAAACAAGGTGATCTCTTTGTCTCCAACGATGACAAAGTGGCGACTATTACCGCTGAGCAGCCATTTGCGAGGTTGCTGTTGCAACAAAGAGCGTCCAGCCGAGTAATCATCGACCGGGGAGCTTACCCCGAATAACTCAGGAAGTAGCGTGGGAACCAGATCCTGATGGGAGCTGATCTCGTCATGCTGTTCGGGAGCCTTACCTGGCCAGGCAAGAATCATGGGGACGCGCATCTGAGCCTTGGAGTAGTTGCTGCCGGCGCCCCAATTATCCTGACCGCTCTCGCCCAGCTCAAAGCCGTGATCACTGGTGATGATGATCAGTGTATTGTCCATCAACTGGGCTGTTTGCATCGATTCAAACAGAGTCCCTAACAGTTGATCAACATAGAAGACGGCATTTTTATAGCGATTGATCAGCTGGGGGCGCAACTCCGGAGAGATAGAGTTGAACGGATCGAGTCGTTTGAGCTCTGGCTGGTTTGGTCCCTGATAGTTGGCTGGTAGCTCCAGGCTGCCGGGTCCATCGAGCGATAGATAGGTAAACCAGGGTTGGTCCTTTGGCTGACCTTGTTGCCAGCGCATCAAGTTCTCCAGCGTCAGCGCATCCGACTGGGTACCAGCCTGCGTACGCTTGTGGCGGATCCCACTGAAAATGGCCTCTTGGTAGATAGGCAGATCCAGTCCCTGAGTGGAAAAGGCTTTGATGCGGTACTCCTGGCGCTGCATCTCGTCCAGCAACAAGGGGGAGCGTTTATCGGCTTCTACATCATCGGCATATTGTGCTGGAAGACCATAAAACAGGGAAAAGAGGCTGGTTTCGGTTTCATTGTCGCCAGCGATGTGGTTGACGTAGCGTTGATGCTGTTCGGCAAACCGCTGGAGATTGGGCATGTTGATGTTGTTGACCATGTCTTGCCGTAGCCCCTTGAGGACGATCAGCATCAGGTTCAATTTCTGCTCGCGTGGCTCAACCTTCAATGGTGCCAGCGGATAGTTGAGGCGGCGTAAGGGCTGTGCCGAGTAGTTTTTCTGGCGCGCCTTGAACTCCTGTAGGTCAAGCCAACCATGTCGGGCCAGGAAAGAACGAGCCGTCATCGGGTAGGAGAGGGGGAAATTTGATTTTTGCGCCACTATGGGGGTGTAGAAACTGGCATCGGCCCATATGTGCGTCAAATGAGTAATCAAGAATGACGAAAGGAATAACAGAACCAAGGAACGACCGACCAGGCGGTTAGGGCGTTTGAACTGCCGTTTCCAAGCCAGATTAGAAAAAACGATTTCCAATAAGACTATGACTGGAATAGCAATGAATAGAAAATTCCAATTCAGGTTGGCTTTGCTCTGTGCAGGCTCAAATAGCAAACTCCATACGAAAGGGTTCAGATGGAATTTAAGTAAATGATACACCTGTGTATCAATAAGTAACAAAGTCTGTATCGCGACAGCAATCAGTATTGATAAGCTGCGTAGGAGTCTTTGGTTCGTACAAACAAAGGTGAGCGGGAAGATCGTCAGCAGGAATAATATGAATCCTATAAAGCCAAAATGCCCAATCCAACTGACCAGCAGGTAGAACTGTCCCAATCCTGTGGTTGGCCATGGTGTCGCGATAATGAAACGTATCGCAATCAACATGCCTAATAGGATATTGAAAAACAGAAACCAATGACCCCAACTGATCAGTCGCGAAACGTTTTCGCGATACTGGAAACTTGAGTTTTTAGAAAAAATCTCATTCATGGTGACGGTTGTCCAACTTAGTGTTTGACGTCAGGCCGGGCGATCGATTGCTGTAATGCGGCCGCAAAAGAGTCTGCGATGCTACGTTGTTGGGCCACAGGCAGACGCTCGGTGATGAGATGAGTCGTCAGGTTTCCGAGGGCGATCAGGGATAAATCTACCGGCGCTTTCTGGCGTTGCAGAACTGCAAGTAACTCATTTACCAAGGATTCTATCTGTTCAGTGCTGTATTTTGAGGTAATGGGCATCGGGTCGATCCTTTTTGCGGTGATTGGAGCTTATAATACTGCACATCTTTGGCTAACACTATGATTGCTATGAGTGTACAGAATATCTCCATGGTGCTGCATGCCTTGCGCCATCACGTCGAAAACGGTGTTGTATCAGAGCTGAATCAGCAGCTGATTGCGGCTACCGAGCCAGTGGCTGACCTTGCTCTTGTGCTTCATCAAACATTCCAGCAGAAAACTAACCGAGGCTATGCTGCATTTAGTGATGCCACGAGTGGGGATTCATCTTTTCCGACATTACTCGCTGAGTATCTCGATGGTAAATTAAATTTTATTGACTTCTCTTGTTCAGCAACTCAATTGTTGACGACTGCCATTAATAAGTACTCCTTAATTTGTGAAGGGTATTTGTATTTTATTCA
This sequence comes from Aeromonadaceae bacterium, assembly GCA_018059485.1. GTDB lineage: Bacteria > Pseudomonadota > Gammaproteobacteria > Enterobacterales > Aeromonadaceae > Pseudaeromonas. The sequence continues at coordinate 27,409 of JAGOXX010000002.1, forward strand.
TTACCAATATGTTGGTGCTGATTATTTGATGGTTGGTATATTTGAGGATGAAGAGAGTGTCAGCTTTACGGACGGCTTTGATATTCAGAAGGTGAAATATATTGATTTGAATAATATGGGTCTGGTGGCCCGTATTGATTTATCTCAATATCGAATTTCCGCAGAGAATAGGCGTTATATTTCATTTATCAAGGGGCGAGCGGGCAGAAAGGTTGCTGACTTCTTTATGGAGTTTTTAGCAGCCGAGGAGGGCATTGATCAAAAACTGCAAAATGAAACCTTGGTCAAGGCTATTGCCAGTTATGCACAATCCCAGAACTTGCCTACTGAGCAGGTATATGAAGCGAAGAAAGAGTTGCAGAGCTATTGCAAGGAGCAGCTGAAGTCAGGGGCTGATCTCGAGAGCAAACGGATGGGTGAGATCATGCCAGGTTCGGAGACGGGTGATTTTTACTCGTTTTTGACTGAGTCAGTCGGCCTGCCCGAGAGTTTTCCTCCCAGTCCAAGTGCATTGCGAACCATGACCAAGTATGTGGGCTCTGGTGGCGGATTGACGATCAGCTTTGATCAGAAGTTGCTGGGGCAGCGGATCAGTTATGATCCGGTTACCGATACGTTAACGATAGTTGGCATGCCACCCAATTTGAAAGATCAACTGCTGCGGAATAATCACTAGCACACAGACTTGAACCGTTGAAACGAACTTGGGTTTTCGACGGTTCAAGTCGCAATATCCCATGGGGCAACCTAGGTTGACGTTAACTTTTCCGATAGGTAGGAATTTGTTCTTGGATATTCTCTGCTCAATTTAAAAATATCAAGCGTATTTTTTAAAGTGAAACCGATACCAGAAAATGGTTTCAATTCAGCAAGTCAGCGTTTCTTCTCTATCTTTCCAAAAATGCGAGATCCGTCATAGGACCAATAGGGGGCATGTTTTAATATGCACCCCGCACACAGGCTTATTACAGCGTGTTCAGCGTGGGACTAACAACTCATAAGTAAGGAAAGGCTAATGAAAAAGAAAATTCTCGCGTCTTTTATCGGGCTTGCAACTCTGGGCATGGCTTCTGCTGCTAGCGCAGCGATCGAAGAAGGTCAGCTCACCATCTGGATCAACGGTGACAAGGGCTATAATGGCCTGGCCGAAGTAGGTAAGAAGTTCGAAGCCGCAACTGGCGTTAAAGTCACTGTTGCTCACCCGGATCAAGTCGAAGTTAAGTTCCAGCAAACCGCTGCTACCGGCAACGGCCCGGATATTTTCCTGTGGGCTCATGACCGTTTCGGTGAGTGGGCTAAATCAGGTTTGATCGTTCCTGTTACTCCGAGCGCAGCCACCAAGGCTAAGTTCGAAAACTTTGCATGGGACGCAATGCAAGTTGATGGCAAGTTTGTCGGTTACCCGGTAGCTGTTGAAGCTGTTGGCCTGATCTACAACAAGAAGTTGCTGCCAAACCCGCCGAAGACTTTCGAAGAGCTGAATCAGCTGGACGAAAAACTGAAGCCTGAAGGCAAGCGCGCTGTAATGTGGGCTTACACCACTCCGTACTTCAGCTACCCGCTGGTTGCTGCAAACGGCGGTTATGCCTTCAAGAAGACCGCTACTGGCTATGACGTCAAGGACACTGGTGTTGCCAATGCCGGCGCTAAAGCTGGTGTTAAGTTCATCGTGGACATGGTCAAGAGCGGCCACATGGAGAAGGGTGTTGACTACGGTGTAATGGATGCCAAGTTCTCCAAGGGCGAAGTTGCTGCCATCATCAACGGCCCATGGTCATGGAGCAACTATGATGCTGCCAAGGTTGACTACGGTGTAGCTCCGCTGCCGACTCTGAACGGCAAGCCTGCCAAGGCTTTCGTTGGTGTTCTGGGTGCTACCATCAACGCAGCTAGCCCGAACAAGGATCTGGCTATCGAGTTCCTGGAAAACTACCTGCTGACTGACGATGGTCTGAAGCTGGTTAACAACGACAAGCCGTTGGGCGCCGTTGCTCTGAAGTCTTTCCAAGCCACTCTGTCCAAGGATGCTCGCATCCAAGCTACCATGGCTAACGCCCTGAATGGCGAGCCGATGCCGAGTGTTCCTGAAATGATTAAGTTCTGGTCTTCTTTCGAGACCGCACTGAAGAATGCGACCACTGGCCGTCAATCACTTGACGACGCTCTGGATACCGCAGCACGTCGTATCGTGCAATAAATGATAGGGAGGCCCTGTTTAAGGGGCCTCCACTTTTTTTTTGGCGTTATGAAGGTTTTTGGGCATGGAAGAAATCCAGTCTGTTGATACCAAAGTGGCTTCTGCCTCCAGGACCGCCTGGATTAAGTGGTTAGTTGCGACTCTGGTTGTAATCTTAAACGGCTATGCCGTCGTCATGATGTATGCAGGCGGCGAAATAGCATTTGCTTTGTTAGACCTGGTTCTCGTTGCAACCGGTGTTTACGTATTCCTCAATAAGAAGACTTATGCGCATCGTTACATCTTCCCAGGTGTGGCGGGTATGGTTGCGTTCATTATCTTCCCGTTGGCATACACCATCAGCATTGCTTTTACCAACTACTCAGGTGCGAACCTGCTGTCATTGGAACATGCATCTGCTTATCACCTGAAGAAGACCTTCAAGGTAAAGGGTGGCGAGTTCGACTTCTCGTTGCTGGATCGCGGTGAACAGCGTTACCAACTCCTGCTTCGTCAGGATGGTGTTGCTTACATCAGCAATCCGATGCAGCTGTGGAACAATGCTGAACTCAAGAGCTCTACCAATAGCTTGGCGGCCAAGGCGCAGATCAAGCTGGTACCCTTTGAAGGCGATGCTCCTGCTCCTGAAGCTCCGATCCGCGAGATCGTCGGTCACAAGAGCCACCTGACTGCAATGACTCTGTTATTGCCGGATGGAACTCAGCTCAGCATGACCGGGATGAGAAAATTTGCAGCGCAGAAGCCGCTGTTTACTCATTTGCAGAGCGGTTTCACTCTGAAGACCGGTATTCAGCTGGATAACCCCTACATTTTACGTAATAACGAAACTGGCCAGATCATGCTTCCAAATATGGAAACGGGTTACTTCCAGTACGTGAATGACGAGAATGTTTTTGTTGGGGAAGGCTTTGCTCCTGGTTTCGTGGTCAATGTCGGCTGGAAGAACTTCCTGCGCGTAGTGACCGACCCGGGTATCCAGGGTCCATTCCTGCAAATCTTTGTCTGGACTGTGATTTTTGCCGCGTGTTCCGTGGGTTTCACTCTGGCCATCGGTATGGTGCTGGCGTGCTTGGTGCAGTGGGAAGAGTTGCGTGGTCGCGGATTCTACCGTGTCATGCTGATTCTGCCTTACGCGGTACCGGCCTTTATCTCCATCCTGGTGTTTAAGGGTTTGTTCAACCAGAACTTCGGTGAAATCAACATGCTCTTTGAGATGTTTGGTTTCGAGAAGCCTGAGTGGTACACCAGCCCTATGCTGGCCAAGACCATGATCCTGATCGTCAATACCTGGTTGGGTTATCCGTACATGATCATTCTGTGCATGGGCTTGCTGAAGTCTATCCCTGAAGATCTGTATGAAGCATCTGCAATGGATGGTGCTGGTCCTATCCAGAACTTCTTCAAGATTACGGTTCCACTGCTGATGAAGCCGCTGACTCCGTTGTTGATCGCTTCGTTTGCATTTAACTTTAACAACTTCGTGTTGATTCAACTGTTGACCAATGGTTCTCCGGATATTATCGGCGCAACCACCCCGGCCGGTACCACCGACTTGTTGGTTAGCTATACATACCGTATCGCTTTCCAAGGTGCAGGTGGCCAGGATTATGGTCTGGCAGGTGCGATTGCTACCGCTATCTTCCTGATTGTTGGCGCGTTGGCTTTGCTCAACCTGAAGCTGTCCAAAGTTGACAAGATCTGAGGAATTTAGACCATGGCTATCGTTCAACCTAAATCAATCAAATATCGGCTGTTGGCTACCCATCTGGTGATGTTGGGGTTCCTGGCTCTGATTGTGTTCCCGCTCATCATGGTCATTGCCATCTCTTTCCGTACGGGTAACTTCTCCGTCGGTGAGATTATCCCAAGCAACCCGACGCTGGATCACTGGCGTCTGGCCCTGGGCATGACTATCACTGGTCCGGATGGCAACGTGACTCCGCCGCCGTTCCCTGTGCTGTTGTGGCTGTGGAACTCCATCAAGGTTGCAGGTATCACCTCCCTGTTTATCGTGGTTCTTTCTACGACTTCCGCCTACGCCTTTGCGCGTCTGCGCTTCCGTGGTAAGGACACGATCCTCAAGGGTATGTTGATATTCCAGATGTTCCCGGCGGTGCTGGCTCTGGTTGCTATCTATGCCTTGTTTGACAAGATTGGCGACTATGTTCCTTGGCTGGGCCTGAACACTCATGGTGGCCTCATTCTGGCCTACATGGGGGGGATTGCCCTGCACGTCTGGACCATCAAGGGATATTTCGAGACAATCGATCCATCCCTTGAGGAAGCTGCTGCGATCGACGGTGCTACGCCTTGGCAGGCATTCCGTTTGATCCTGTTGCCGCTCTCTGTACCGATTCTGGCAGTGGTGTTTATCCTCTCCTTTATCAGTTCTATCACTGAGGTTCCGATGGCATCTATCCTGCTGTCAGATGTAAACAATCTGACGCTGGCAGTTGGTGCTCAACAGTACCTCTATCCGCAGAACTATCTGTGGGGTGACTTTGCCGCTGCGGCTGTAATGTCTGGTTTGCCTATCACTATCGTATTCCTGCTGGCTCAACGCTGGCTGGTCGGCGGCCTGACCGCTGGTGGCGTGAAAGGTTAATAATGTTAGGGGGAGAGAAGCCTCTCCCCTGAATTGGTTTCCATAAAATTATCGATTTATACAGCGGAGCGACTCATGGCTGACGTAGTTCTGAATAATGTTCGCAAGAATTATGATACTTCTTCACTGAAAGACACACTGCGTAACA
>JAGOXX010000042.1 GCA_018059485.1 Aeromonadaceae bacterium
GCAACGTCAGCCTCAAGCAGCGCCATGCGAACTTCGCGCAGCGTCTCTTTGATATTTTCTTCGGTCAGGCGACCCCGACCACTGATAGTGCGTAGCGACTTCGACAGGCGCTCGGTAAGATTCTCAAACATGGCCCATTCCAACGATTGGCGTAATTGCGCACGAGTATACCGCATCTTGCCCCAAGATCTTAAGCCTTGCTGGCAGCGACTCAGCGACAGAGATATACTCTGCACTTAATCCCATTAATGACCGCCAATTCAACTAATTACGCTATGGTCATCCCGTCCTTGCTCTGCCTCGCCTTTTACATGCTAGCTAGTCTGGCGGCTTTTCATCGCCTGCTCGACGCCCAGGCGACGCGCTGGCCGCTGTTCAGCTGTGCCTGGATTGCCATGGCGTTGCATGCCGGGGAGCTGGGACCGACGCTGGTTTCTTTGGGATTGGGCCAGAATCTGAGCCTGTTGAATGTCGCCTCTTTTGTCTCTTTGTTGATCTGTCTGGTGATGAGCCTGATTGCCCGACGATTCAACGGCTGGATCTTGTTACCTGTGACCTATGGCTTCGCCGCACTGCTGCAGACCATCAACACCCTGATGCCAGGCCGCTATCTGGTTCACCTCGAACAAAGACCCGAGTTACTGGCTCACATCACCCTGGCCTTGCTGGCTTTTTCCGTGTTGATGATAGCCACCCTGTTCACCCTGTTATTGGCTTATCTGAATCACCACCTCAAATCACGCAAGCGTCTCACCCTGCCCCATCTGCCACCCTTGATGGCGGTCGAGCAGCGAATTTACCAGCTGATTGCGCTGGGTGTTGGTCTGCTGACGTTATCCATCGCTTGTGGCCTCTTTTTTATCGACGAAATGTTCGCTCCCGACCAGTGGCATAAAGCACTGCTGACCTTCCTCGCCTGGAGTGTCTACTGCACTCTGTTGTGGGGCCATCACCGTCATGGTTGGCGAGGCAAGACGTTAATTTTGATGAGTCTGCTCGGCAGCTCTTTGTTGTTTCTCGCCTATTTCGGCAGCCGCTTTCTCAAAGAGATGTTGCTGAACTAGCCAAGGCTCGCTGTCATTTCACTCTTTTTGCCGTTGCATTTCTGAGGATACTTGCTTGGATACAATTTCAACAAAATCCCTGCTGTTGACCCTGGTGCTGATGCTGCTGATTTCCGCCTTTTTCTCAGCGGCTGAGACCGCCATGATGTCGCTAAATCGCTACAAGCTGCGTCATCTGGCCAAGAGCAAACATAAGGGAGCCATGCGTGTCGAGAAGCTACTGCAACGGCCGGATCGTCTGCTCGGGCTCATCCTGATCGGCAATAACCTGGTCAACATCCTGGCTTCATCGATCGCCACCCTGCTGGCCATCCGTACCTTTGGGGACTATGGCATTGCCGTTGCAACCACCATCATCACCTTTGCCATCCTGATCTTTTCCGAGGTAACCCCCAAGACGCTGGCCGCTCTCAACCCGGAGCGCATCGCCTACCCGGCCGCCATCATATTGCGACTGCTGATGGTGCCATTCTACCCGCTCGTCTGGCTGATCAACTTCCTGGCCAATGGCCTGTTGGAACTATTCGGCATTAAACTGCGCAAAAAAGATGAGTCGCTGAACAGCGAGGAGCTCAGAACCGTCCTCCATGAATCGAGCGGCCGGATCCCGGCCAACCACCAGGAGATGTTGATGGGCGTCCTGGAGCTGGAACATGTCTCGATTGAAGAGATCATGGTGCCGCGGGCCGATATCTATGCCATCAACATCAACGATGACTGGAAGACGATTCAGCGCCAACTGACCAATACGCCACATACCAAGGTATTGCTCTATCGTGATGCGCTTGATGATGCCGTGGGATTCATCCATGTGCGGGATGCCCTACGCCTGTTGACCCGCGAACAGTTCAACAAGGAGTCGTTGCTACGCACAGTCCATGAGGTCTACTTCATCCCAAGTGGCACCCCGTTGCTGACCCAGCTGATCAAGTTTCGTCGCAACAAGGAGCGCATTGGCCTGGTCGTTGATGAATATGGCGACATCCGGGGACTGACGACCCTCGATGACATACTCGAAGAGATTGTCGGTGACTTCACCACAGGGCTAGCTCCCAGTGCCGATGAGGAGATCCATGCTCAGGCTGATGGCAGTTACCTGATCGATGGCGGAGCCAACCTACGGGAGATCAACAAGGAGATGGACTGGAACTTTTCAACCGAGGGGCCCAGAACCCTGAACGGCTTGATCCTCGAATATCTCGAGGATCTACCGCGGGTCGGTGAGAGTTTGCGGATCAATGGCTATCAAATCGCGATCCATTCGGTCGAAAACAACATGGTCAAACAGGCGAGGATCACCCCCCCGCCACTTTAGTTAAGGTTATACGCCTTGGCCCGCGTCACTATGTTGGCCGGCATCCGCGCCGCCAGCTTGTCCAGTAACCGCCGCGCCTTGGCGTGTTGTTTGTCATCAGCGATGACGGTGTGGTGCAGCCAGCTATAGGCCTCCTCGTAATCCAGAGGCGATCCTAGACCGCGAGTCAGCATATCCACCCAAGCAATCTGGGCCTCCAGATAGCCCAACGCGGCAGCCTCGTGCATCAACACCTCGGCCTGACGGGTGTTTACCTGAACATAACGCCCTTTCTCGTAATAACCAGCCATCCGCATCAAGGCTGCCGGGAACCCCTGCTCGGCAGCGCCACGCATATAATCAACACCGGAGGCGGCATCCTTGCTGACACATGTTCCCGTCAACAGCATGTCACCCCACAAGTATTGGTACGAGGGCAACATCAAAACCTTGGCTCGCGCTTCGATATCTGGCGTCAGCTGGCACTCGTCATCAATCACCAGCTGTAGGTGTTTGTGCAGGGCGATCAGGGTGATCAGTTCATCCTGGCCATACAACTGAATGGTCGAGAGCGCCGTGGATGGAACCGTGGTCACCGTCTGCTCGGTGTACAAGGTAGTCGCAGCCGCGCTCGCCGCTACCGCCGCCCGCTCCTGGCGGGCCTGATCTGCGAGCTGCTCTGCCGTCGGTTTAGCAGCAGACGCGACCGCCGCCGCGGATTCGCTCACAGCCGCTGGAGCCGGCATATCCAGTCCGGAAAAAATATTCTTGCTCGGCTCCAGATCCTGGCCGGTGGCATATCCACCAGCCAACACACCGTAAGCCAGCAGCAGTACAAAGATTCGATTCATAGGCGCCTCCTGTCAGGCTATCGGCATCAGGAAGGGATCCTTGAGAAAAAACAAAGGGCCATGACGGCCCTTCGTGATGACTGCAGACTCTTACTCCCGGGCAAAGTCGAGGCCGACCTGAATCTCTTCGTGCAAAGTTGGCAGCATGCTCTCAAGCTCAGAGCGTTCTAAGGGGCTCAAAGTACCGTAATCCAGCACCTCTTCGATGCCCTCCGGACCGATGCGCACCCCTTGGGCAAAGAAACGGGCGTGGGGGCCACTACCATCGACATAGGCATACTCCACGATGCCAGGTTCGCCCTGTTTGGCATGCACCAGCGACAGGCAGAAACGCGCCGCAGCCTGGGCCATCGCCAAGGTTGCAGAGCCAGCGCCCAGCTTGGCATTCACCACTTCAGTCCCCGCATTCTGCACATGCCGGGTCATCTCCTCGAGTTCGTCATGGGTAAAGTGCTGACCCACAACCTGCGAGAACAGCGGCAAGATCGTAGTCCCGCTGTGGCCGCCAATCACGGGCACGGTCAAGGAACCCATACGGCACTTCATCGCCTTGGCAACAAATGTCTCGGAACGAATGACATCCAGCGTCATCACACCAAATAACTTGCGTCTGTCATAGGAGCCTGCCTGCTGCAATATTTCGGCAGCCATCGGCGTGACGCTGTTCACCGGATTGGTGATGATGGCGATCATCGCCTGTGGACAAACCTCGGCGCAACTCTTGACCAGATTCTTGACCACACCCGCATTGACCTTGAACAGATCCGAGCGATCCATGCCAGGTTTACGGGCAACACCGGCCGGAATCATGACAATATCCGCGCCACGCAGCGCCAGGGGGAGATCGTCACCGGTGTAACCGTTGACGGTCACATCCGTCGGGATATGACTCAGATCCACTGCAACCCCCGGAGTGACCGGTGACAGATCGTATAACGCCAGATCAAATCCAGGTGGCAAACGCAGTTTTAGCAGTAAGGAGAGTGACTGACCGATACCGCCGGCCGCCCCTAAAACAGCAACTTTCATAGTGAGCTCCGAATGTTGTCATTGGGTGGGGTACATAAAGTGTTACGGCTCTCCATCACCATAGGATAAACATGTAGCAGCGACAAAGCGGAATGGTGGAACTGTGAGGCAAGAGACACAACCGCGGGATAAAGGAGAAGATCGGCTTGAATATCAAAAGAATAAACGAAGGATGAAAATGCAGTACCAGCATCAAGAGTGGGGCAGAGAAGCGGCCAAGAGGCCGCCACACACAGAGGTGGACGGCCTGATGGTCGTCAGTGGTAGATAACCAATCAAAAATTATTCGTGGGGGGCGAAAGCCAGAGCTCGTTGCTCAACCCAGCGAAACAGCAGGGTCAAGGTGCCATTCATCGTCAGGTAGATGGCTCCCGCGACACCAAAGACGCCGAGGGTGTCATAGGTCTGTGCATTCAGCCGCTGAGCAATTCCCATGACATCCATGATAGTGATGGTACTGGCCAGCGAACTTCCCTTCAGCACCAGGATCACCTCATTGGAATAACCAGGAACCACATGTCGCATCGCATGGCGCAGCTTGATGCTCAGGGTTTGCCAATTGGACATACCCAGTGCCCGACAGGCCAGTACCTCCCCGCTCGGGATGGCATCCAGAGCCCCCTTGAACAACCGGGTCGAATAGGCAGCGGTATTGAAACCCAGCGCCAGTACGGCACAGAACCAAGGCTCCTTGAGAAAGTTCCACAAGACACTCTGCTTGAGCCAATCAAATTGTGCCGGACCGTAGTAGATGAGAAAAATCTGGACCAGCAACGGCGTGCCAGTAAACAACACCAGGAACAGCTCGACAAGCTGACGGGCGACGGGCACACGCCTATCTAGGATCCAGGTCAACAACAGAGCCAATAAACCGCCAAGCAACAGGCTCAGCAGTGTCAATTCGAGAGTGACCGCAAGTCCGGTCAGTAGTTCAGACAGATACGCCATATCAGCCCCCATACCGGAAACTGCGGCGACGCAGGTATTCCAGAGCACGACCACTGACCAGGGTGATGATCAGGTAGATGGCTGCCGCCAACGCATACCAGGTGAATGGGCCATGTCCGCTCGTCGGACTGGCCACGGCCAGCTGGGATTGCCGCATCAGGTCGTTAACCCCTATCAACGAGACCAAAGCCGTATCTTTTAACAGCACCAACCACTGATTACCCAAGCCAGGCAGGGCGTGACGCCAAGCCTGAGGCAGTACAATCCGGAAAAAAGTCGTTCCGGCCGACAGCCCCAACGCCTGGGCCGCCTGACGCTGTCCCTTGGGAACGGCCTTCAACGCCGCCCGCAGAGTCTGGGTTCCATAGGCCGCAAACAACAAGGCCAAGGCAATGACGCCACACCAGAATGGGCTCATCTCGACATAGTCCCAGGGAGCCTTACACCAGCCTTGCCCTGGCAGCAGAATGCCGCAGCCCTGGTTGATACCGTCGGCCAACAACAGCAGGATCTGCGAGGAGCCGAAGTAGATAAACAGCACCACCAGGATTTCGGGAAGGCCGCGGATCAAGGTGGTCAGGGTTGCCACCGGCCAACGCAGCCACAGATGACGAGAAAGCTCTGCCGCGCTCAGCAGCAGAGCCAACACCAGACCGATGATCAGTGAGACCAATGCCAGCCCCAATGTCATCAGGGCGGCATCCAGCAGCAGGTTGATCATTATTTGCTGAAGTACTTAGCGTAGAGTTTTTGATAGGTGCCATTGGCCTTAATCGCGGCCAGCCCCTGGTTCAGGCTATCCAGCAGAGCCTTGTTCCCCTTATTGACGGCGATGGCAAAACCAGCACCAAAGTACTTGGCATCAGTCACCGGCTTACCCACCATCTGATAACCGTTATGGCTCTTGAGCCACTCGGCAGCGACGGCGGTGTCCGCAAACACGGCATCGACGCGACCACTGGTCAGATCCATCAACGCATTTTGATAGCTGGCGTAAGGTACCGCCTTCACTTCCTTATCCTTCAACTGCTCCAGCAGGTAGGATTGGTGCGAGGTGCCGTTCTGTACCCCGATGTTCTTACCGGTCAGCTGAGCCACATCCGCGAATTTGCCTTCGGCCGCGACAAAAACAGCGGAGTTTTCATAGTAGATGTTTGAAAAATCAACCTGCTTGGCGCGCTCTTCGGTCACGTCCATGGCGGCGATCGCCGCATCAAAACGACGGAATTTCAGGCTGGGGATCAGACTATCAAACGCCTGATTGCTGAAGGTACAGGTCAGCTTGGCTTCGGCACACACAGCCTGAGCCAATTCAACGTCAAAGCCGGAGAATTCATTCTTGTCGGTCATGAATTCAAACGGTGGGTAGGTAGCCTCGGTCACGAACTTCACTTCGGTGGCCATGGCGTTGGCAGACAGCAGCGTTAATGCGGCAAGCGTGGCGAATACTGGCTTCATCATTTACCTTCCTGGACTGGTTAATTAGTGTTGTAAAAATTCAGCAAACCGGACGGTCTGCGGTTCGACAAAACGCTGGGCATCGCCCATCTCGACGATCTGCCCCTGCTCCAGATAGATCACCTGGGTTGCCACCCGACGGGCAAACTCTACCTCGTGGGTAACCACCACCTGAGTGATCCCGGTACCCGCCAACTTACGGATAATCTCGGCCACCTCTTTGGTGATCTCCGGATCCAGTGCGGCAGTCGGTTCATCAAACAGCAGGATCGCCGGATCCATCATCAAGGCTCGAGCAATCGCAACGCGCTGTTGTTGGCCACCCGAGAGACTCGCAGGCCAAACGGTCCGCTTTTCTGCCAACTTCAGTTGGCTAAGCAGATAACCGGCCTTGTCCACGGCCTCGCTCCTGTTCATGCCCAAAACCTTGAGCGGAGCTTCAAGCAAATTTTGTTCCACGGTCAGATGGGGCCACAGATGATATTGCTGAAACACCATGCCGACCTTGCCACGCAACAGCTGCGTCCGTTTGGTGTAGTCGCTCTGCTGTGCCGCCTCGGGGAAGGCAAAGCGCTCACCGGCGATCAGCAGCTCTCCCTCGTCCGGAGTATCCAGCAAGTTCATCAAACGCAAGAGTGAGCTCTTTCCGGCACCGCTAGGCCCCAACAGGACCAGGGTTTCCCCCGCGTCACACTTGAACGAGACCTTGTGCAGGATCTGCTGCTGATGCCAGGACTTTGAGATTCCTTTGAGTTCGATTCCCATGGGTTGCGATGGCCTTTTATCCAAACTTTGCGCCGATTCTAGTCTCCGAAGCAGTCAATGCAAGAATTTTGTGCATCCTTATGCAGAATTATCGGCTATTTCTTGAAAAAATTGGCATACGGATGCAAAATTATGGTTCGTCCAGACAACATATTAGTTGGCCATGAAGCCCGGTGAAAAACAGGAACAGCTGATCAAGGCGTTTAAAGCCTTATTGAGAGAAGAACGTTTCGGCTCGCAGGCGGAAATTGTCACTGCCTTGCACGAAATGGGCTACGAAAACATTAACCAGTCCAAGGTATCGCGGATGCTGAGCCGTTTTGGTGCGGTGCGAACCCGCAATGCCAAAATGGAGATGGTCTACTGCCTTCCGGTCGAGTTGGGCGTGCCCACCATCAACAGCCCGTTGAAGAATCTGGTGCTGAATGTCGACCATAATGGTTTCCTGTTGGTGATCCACACAAGTCCAGGAGCCGCCCAGTTAATCGCCCGGCTGTTGGACTCGCTGGGCAAGGCCGAAGGGATCCTCGGCACCATAGCTGGCGATGACACCATCTTCATCACGCCAACCGCTGAAACCGATATGGACGAACTGTACGAATCGGTACTCGAGCTTTTCGAACATACGGGTTAGTCCGAGCAAGCGCATAAAAAACCCGGCCAAGGCCGGGTTTTTTGTCATCTGGCGCCACTAAATACCAGCTCCTAATTATGCTACAGCGACAAGGTAGCACACGCTGACACGCCGTAAACCCATCCATGGGGGCTCCGCCGCGCCATCCCTGGCGCAGAGGGTCAGCTTAGCGCTACCGATGATCTACTATTCGGAACTATTTAGCGCGTCAGCATCACGCCACCTTGCTGCAGGAAGGTTTGTGACGGGGCAAAGAAAGCCGCGCCAGTCAGCGCCCGGGTGTAGCGCAGCAGATGGTCGTAATGACCCGATGCGTCACCATCCACCATGCTACGCAGCATATCGATGAAATGCTCCGGCGTGTGACAGCAGCTGATGAAGTAGAGGCCCTGCTGCTCCAGCGTGCCCCACGGCATAGACTGCCGCAAGATCTCCTTGCTGTTGCCTGCATCGTCCTTCAAATTGACCCGCTTGATATGACTGGTTAGCGGCTTGTCAGCCGAGGCATATTCGATATTGTCCTGTTTGGTGCGGCCGATCGTGTCCTCCTGCTGTTTCAGATCCAGTCGCTGCCACTGAGCCATCGCATGCTGATAACGCTGAACATGCAGATAGCTACCACCGGCAAACTGTCCATCGGCCACCAGGGCCACCTCAGCCCTATGTTCGCCCTGGGGATTTTCCGTCCCATCGACGAATCCAGTCAAATCCCGAAAATCGAGGAAGCGGAATCCACGCTGTTCTTCGCGCAATTGCACCTTGTCAGCCAGCCGGGCCATCAACCGCTGCCCCGCCAGGTGCAGCACATCGACCCGCTCACCACGGAGCTGAAAAAAGAGATCAAAGGGGGTCGCAGGCATCTGGCGCTCACCGCTCCCGATGGTCGGAAACGGAGCCAGCAGCGGAGGCCGCATGGCATAGAGTCGATCCCAGACTCCCGCCCCGATGCCGACCAGACCACTGAAGTTAGCATCTGGATAGCTGGTCGCCAGCTCCTGGCACAGCTCGGGGAAATGCATCAGCGCCAGTCTGACTTCATGTTCGGCACCGGGTAATACATCCATCATCAGGTAGTAGCCATGCAGATTCGGCTCGGCGCAGACGCCTCCTTGAGCCAGATCGGCAATAGGGGAATTCGACATCACGGGGTCTCCTTTGCAACTTGTTGCCCCCACTATACGTCATCACAACCCAAAAGGGTGTGCGCAAGGAAAGATGCGGAGTTCAAGGCAAAAAAAAGAGACCCATAGGGTCTCTGATTCTAGAGCTGGTGTACCTATAACACAGCGGGAGGCTTTCACCGACCGCGAGTATGGGGACTAGAGAGCTTCGTCGTCCACTTCGCCGGTACGAATACGGACCACATGGGCCAGATCGTAAACGAAGATCTTGCCGTCGCCGATCTTGCCGGTGTAGGCCGCCTTGCAGATAGCCTCGATGATGCTCTCTACATTTTCGGTGCTACTGGCGATTTCCAGCTTCACCTTAGGCAAAAAGTCGACCTGATATTCGGCACCGCGATAGAGTTCGGTATGGCCCTTTTGTCGACCAAAACCTTTCACTTCGGATACTGTCATACCGTCAACGCCCAGAGCCGCTACCGCCTCACGTACGTCATCGAGCTTAAAGGGTTTAATGATTGCACTGATAAGCTTCATACCTTGTCTCCCGCTCCCTGGTTGATATGGGGTTTAGCAAACTAATTCAATGTCTGTGCCACATTAATAATGTTCTTATAATTCAATATGATAGGAACATGCAGCGTCAGGAGTAGACTATCTTCCATTCCAATTGGTGCAGCCACGCTCAAGATGTCACCAGACAGGGCACCATAATAGTGCACACCTATCCCTCAGTGGCTCCGACTCCCGGAACCCGACTCCTCGCGTACAAACTCTCGCCACGCAACCAATAGATGACGCAGATCATCAAGGCCACACCCCGACATCTGCTCCTCATCGTAGTAGGCCATGTCGGGCTCTAGCTCATCGGCAAATTCCAGTTGCACCACATTGGCCGAAATCTCGGCCTCTTCGTCGCCCAACTGCAGGGTATAGCCCCCCGAATGCAAGGAGATCACCTCAACCTCCCCCTGCTGCACCCGGTCAATGTCACGCAGCACCTGTTCGAGCAGCGGCAGATCGGTTGCAATCTGCTCATTCAGCCAGTGACCAAAGGCTTCATGACCCATGGCCAATCTGGCCTGCAGACGACCATCCGCCTGTTTGATAAATTCGTAATCCATAATTCAGCCCTCACGGCATGCTTGTTCTTAGTCTAGCGCCATAAATCGCCCAAATAAAAACAGGGCGCCCAAAGGCGCCCCGTGATGCCACAATCACTCTCAAACCGGTACCTGCAGAATCACCTTCTCGGCCTTGGCGGTATAACTGGCGATCTGGTTGAAGTTCAGGTAGCGATACACATCCGCGGCCAGGGTTTCCAACTCGCGCGCATAGCTCTGATACTCCTCGACCGTCGGAATCCGGCCCAGTATCGCCGCCACCGCCGAGAGTTCGGCCGAGGCCAGGTAGACGTTGGCGCCCTGTCCCAGACGATTCGGGAAGTTCCGAGTGGAGGTCGAAACGACAGTCGTGTTGTCACCAACCCGTGCCTGATTCCCCATGCAGAGTGAACAGCCCGGGATCTCGATGCGCGCACCGACACGCCCAAAGATACCGTAGTAACCCTCTTCGGTGAGTTGATCTCTGTCCATCTTGGTCGGCGGCGCGATCCACAGACGGGTCGCGAGCTGCCCCTTGAACTGGTTGAGCAGCTTGCCGGCCGCACGGAAGTGGCCAATGTTGGTCATGCAAGAGCCGATGAACACCTCGTCGATGGCATCACCAGCCACGCTGGAGAGCAGGCGGGCATCGTCCGGATCGTTCGGTGCACAGAGGATCGGCTCCTTGATGCTATCCAGATCGATCTCGATGACTGCCGCATACTCGGCGTCGGCATCGGCACTCATCAGCTCCGGCTTGGCAAGCCAGGCTTCCATCGCCTCGATGCGACGGCTGATGGTACGAACATCACCATAGCCTTCGGCCAGCATCCACTTGAGCATGACGATATTGGAGTTCAGGTACTCGGCGATCGGCGCCTCATCCAGCTTGATGGTGCAACCGGCGGCGGAACGCTCGGCACTGGCATCCGCCAGTTCGAATGCCTGCTCGACCTTGAGTTGCGGCAAGCCTTCAATTTCGAGAATGCGACCGGAGAAGATGTTCTTCTTGCCCGCCTTCTCGACGGTCAGCAGCCCCATCTGGATGGCCTGATAGGGAATGGCGTGAACCAGATCCCGCAGGGTAATCCCCGGTTGCATGGTGCCCTTGAAGCGCACCAGTACCGATTCCGGCATATCCAGCGGCATCACGCCAGTCGCAGCCGCGAAGGCCACCAGACCAGAGCCAGCCGGGAAGGAGACACCAAT
>JAGOXX010000043.1 GCA_018059485.1 Aeromonadaceae bacterium
GGGGAATGACTCGCTAGTCGACATAAAGCATCAATCTCACTACCTCTCGGGCACCATTTAATCCCGAATAAACCAGGGCAATAACAACAGGGGAATGCAGACCAACCAGAGCAGCCACAGCGAGTCGATAAGATAGGGAAGCGCACAGAGCAATAGCCCGCAACAAAAGGCCAGTATCCGCCCCTGCCGCTTGCCATAGATGAAGTAGCCAACTCCCAAAGAGCCCACCACCACTCCGCTGAGTAGACTTCCCGTATCCATAGTCTCATCCTGGCATCAAATCTTATGCGGCTGATTCTACGCCAAGCCAACCAATTAGACATGGCTCCAGGCCACGAAGCTCGTTCACCAGCCAAGCGTCAGGGTCCGGGTTCTCCCGGGTTAGAAGAGAAAGCGGCGTCCTTCCAGACATTGCCGGCAGGCCGGCTGCCCTTGCAAGGATCCCAGCGACTCTTGGGGAACGCGCCGCCCGCAGCAGGCACACTCGCGAAACGAGCTCATCCGCAGACGAATGGTCTCCTGGATCAGAGCCATCAGTTGGCTATAGCTGCCATCGGCGAGAGTCACTCGTCCCTGCAACTGCGGCTTGTGACCCGAGGCGCCGCTCATTGACCCCCCCTGCATCGGCAGCAGTACTTCAACCGAATCCTGAGAAAAGGCCACGATCACCTTCAAGGGTTCACCGACAAACAGGGTCTGCTCCCCCGTGATCGGCGGTGGCAACTGCCGCAGCAGAGCCTGCCGCCACTGTTCCAGTTGAGCTGGCAACGGCAGGTTCAAGGGGAACAAACCAGCAAGCTGGTTTTGGCTTATCGACAAGGGCATCATCCAGATGAAAAAAAAGACGCCCCATCATAACGGATGGAGCGCCTCCACGACCAGCAACAAGCAACCCTGGAATTACTTCCGTGACAGGTAGTCGGCTTGGCCAATCCACTTGTAACTGGTCAGTTCGGTCAGCCCCATGGGGCCGCGGGCATGCAGTTTCTGCGTCGAAACAGCCACCTCGGCACCGAGCCCAAACTGGGCACCATCGGTAAACCGGGTCGAGGCATTGACGTAGACAGCCGCCGAACCGGCACCATTGATGAACTGCTCGGCATGAGTCAGATCATTGGTCAGGATGGCATCAGAGTGACAAGCATTGTGTTCGCGCAGGTGGGCCAAAGCCTCACCGACGTTCGCAACCAACTTGACTCCCAGAGTCAACGAGAGCCACTCGGTATCGAAATCCTCGGCGCCAGCCTGACGCAACTTGTCGGCACCAGCCCGTTGCAGCAGTGCATGAGCCTGCGGCTCGGCCACCAGAGTTACCCCCTGTTCGTTCATCCGGGAGACCAGCAGAGGCAGGAATGCCTCGGCCACCGCCTCATGAACCAGCAGGGTATCGAGGGCATTACAGGCTGATGGCCGTTGCACCTTGGCGTTGTCGATGACCTCGACAGAGCGCACCAGATCGGCGCTGGCATCGACAAACAGGTGGCTGACCCCAAATCCGCCGATGATCACCGGGATCGAGCTCTGCTCCTTGCACAACTTGTGCAGATTGGCACCGCCGCGCGGGATGATCATGTCAACGTATTGATCCAGGCGCAGCAACTCGCTGACCAGCGCCCGATCCGGGCTCTCGATGTACTGCACCGCCGCCGCAGGCAGACCGCATTTGGCCAATGCCGCCTGGATCACCGCCACCAGCGCCATGTTGGAGTGGAAGGTTTCGCGCCCGCCCCGCAGTATGCTGGCATTGCCGGTCTTTAGACACAGGGCCGCAATATCGATGGTCACATTAGGACGCGCCTCGTAGATGACGCCAATGACGCCGATCGGCACCCGACGACGGGAGAGGCGCAGACCGTTTTCCAGCACCCGGCTCTCCAGCTCGCAGCCTACCGGATCGTCCAGCGTCACCACCTTGCGGACATCGGCAACGATACCGGCCAGTCGTGCCGGGTTCAGCAACAGGCGATCCAGCAAAGCCTCGCTCATGCCGGAGTCCCGGGCGGCAGTGATATCCAGACTATTGGCCTGCAGAATGGCGGCTTGCTGGCTCTCCAGCTCGTCGGCCATCGCCAGCAATGCCTGATTCTTCAGCGCCGTACTGGTTACGGCGAGGTCAAAGGCTGCGGCGCGTGCCGCCTGTCCCATGGCAGTCAAACTCATCTTGCTTGCTCCTTCACTGCCACTATCACAGCAGCACTAAATCATCACGGTGAATTGCCACCGGCCCATATCCATAGCCCAGACAGGCTTCAATCTCGTCGGAGTGTTTACCGGCGATGCGCGTCAGATCCACCGAGTTATAACGGCTGATGCCCCGCGCCAGCTCACGCCCCGCGGGTGTCATGATACGCACCACATCTCCGCGTTCGAACTCGCCCTGCACCCGCTGGATCCCCTTGGGCAACAGACTGGAACCCTTGTGATGCACGGCTTTTTCCGCGCCAGCATCGATATACAGCTCACCGTGGGAGTGCGGCCCCGCCAGGATCCAACTCTTGCGGCTCTCCAGCGGGTTGGCCTGGGCGACAAACCGGGTACCGATGCGTTCGCCCTGCAACAGACGGCCGATAAACTCCGGATGTTTGCCTGCCGCAATCACCACCTCGATCCCGGCACGGGTGGCAATATCGGCAGCCTGCAACTTGGTTGCCATGCCACCGGTGCCCAACCCACTGACACTGTCCCCCGCCAGGGCGCGCAGTTGGTCGTCAATCACCTCGACCTGTTCGATCAGCGTGGCATCTGGATTGGTGCGCGGATCGGCGGTGAACAACCCGGATTGATCGGTCAACAGGATCAGCAGATTGGCATCCGCCAGAATGGCGACACGCGCCGACAGGTTGTCATTGTCCCCGACTTTGATCTCCGTCGTCGCGACGGCATCATTCTCATTGATGACCGGAATGATACGGTGAGCCAGCAGAGTCTTGAGGGTATCGCGCGCATTCAGATAGCGTTCGCGATCCTCCAGATCGGCACGAGTCAGCAGCATCTGGCCGACGTGCAGTTCATAGATGGCAAACAGCTGCTGCCAGATCTGGATCAGATGACTTTGGCCAACTGCCGCCAGCATCTGCTTGTTGGACATGGTGGGAACCAGAGCCGGATGCCCCAGCAATTCCCGCCCGGCGGCGATGGCGCCAGACGTAACGACAACAATATGGTGCCCCTCGCGATGCAAGGTGGCCAGTTGGCGCACCAGTTCGACCATATGAGCTCGGTCGATCCGACGGGTTCCCCCGGTCAGAATACTGGTCCCCAACTTCACAACGATGGTTTTCTTTTCCATAAGAAGATGGCTCGGCGCAAAGAAGTTCTTCTTTATACCGATGGCATCCGCGCCCTGCAACGGGATTTGCGTTCAGGGCGCCGAGGTTGCTGACAACTCAGGCCACAGAGGGAGAGTCCAACAGCCCTTGATCCGCAGCATTGAGGCTCAGTTGCCAACCCTTGAGCTTGTTCTGCAGGTTAAGCAAGAAGCGCTGGCGCGAGCTGGCCACCGCATCCAGACCATCGGCATGGGGTTGTTTGGCAAGCCAGACCCCCTCCTTGTTATACAGTCCGAGTTCACTCTGGCAGTTAAAACCGCCCTCACAGGGCTCAAGCACCAACCACCAGCCCCAGAATTCACGCACTTCGGGTTCAGCACTCAGATTCAGGCACGAGGCCAGGCAGTCAAAGAAATAGCGGCCCGGTTCACTCTGTTCCTGACGAAGGTAAGGCCCCAAGGCCATGAATTCCCTGACCAGTTGGCGATGAGGTAACGAATGGGACATCAGTGTGACTCCTATGAGACAGTATTCGACCTCCCTACTCTAGCCCTTAAATATTGAAATGAAGCTTCAACCAGTCACAAGTTTCACTCAAGGCCCGATCAAAAACCTTCATCACAGGCAATTTGTCGAGCACAATCGCCTTGCCATAGTGACTGGACGAGGCCAGAGTCCGGATATCGGACTCCGGACAGATGAAGTCCCGACGGTGTCCAATGCTGAGGATCGGCACCCGGGTTCGCGTCACACCGACCAACCCCTGACGCTTGAGAGAGAAGATCTGGCACTGGGGTTGTAGCTCGTTCCAGTTTGCCGCATCCATCCCCAGACGATTGGCCAGTGATGCTCGCAACATCGGCGAGGCCTGATTGAACAGCTCAGGCTCCACGAAGAATTGATTGAGACCCGGGCCAATACAGGCCACAGTTTTCAGGTGCGTCGGCTCCAGATAAGCGAGCCGCGCCGCCACATTGCCCCCCAGGCGAACCCCCACCATACCGATGCGCTGATTATCGACAAAGGGAACCTCCTCGCGCAGATAGTGCAAGGCCGCCTGATGCAGACGACTGGTATCCTGCACCAGAGGAAATTGGCTGGAATAGCCGATCCCCGGCATATCCAGAGTCAACATACCGATCCCGTTGGGAGCCAGATACTGCTCATAGAAGCGATAAAAATCGATCTGCAGACTGTCGATGCTGCCACTGACCATCACCACGGGCACCACATGGGCGTCGGTCGGCAGATGCAGGTAGCCGTTGATCTCCTTATCGCGGAAGGGAATGGTCAGGATCTTGAGTGGCACCGGCATCAGACGGCCCGCTTCCCGATAGGCCTGGTTGCCCTGCAATTGCGCCTGCTCGGCCAGCTCATCGCCTTTGAGGTGGGGATAACTGGCGATCGAGTAGTAGCGTGTCGCCCGCAGATAGGCCTTGCGAGCACCACTCAGATCACCCTCCTGCTCCAGCGATTTGCCCTTCTTGAAATACTCGCCAGCCACCTGGCTGAACTCATAGATCCAGTTGCCAGGCGCGTAGCCCTGCAGGGTATCGAGCTTCTCCTCTCGACTGCGCACGCCCGTGCCGGTTGCAATATGGGAGAGGATATCTTCAAGCTCTATCGGATCGGCCCCCTGCCAAATCCAGTAACTGCGGCGAATGATCCGATACCAGGCATTTGAACAGATCCCCTCGATCAGCACCTGTTCGCCTTCATGTTCACCCAAGGCCCCGGCCGAATTGGAGATGGTCGATGTCTCCTGGACTTTGCGAACCTTGCTGAACAGACGTTCACTAAGGTTCAGCGCTTCCTCTTCTTGCATGGTGGATTTCCTGAAAAAACAGCATCTGCTTTTAACTTATGTCAGCTAGCCCCAAAAACAAAAGGCTCCTGCAGGAGCCTTTTCATTATTGGTGCCATTATTCTTCGGTTTCGTCACACAGCGGCGAGACAAAAGAGAGCGCCATATCCCAGGGCTGTTCGATCCAGGTATCCTGCGGAATGCTCACTTCAAAGTCATCCACCATGGCCTCACCCTTAGGCTTGGCAAAGATGGTGATCAGCTTGGCCTTCGGATAGAGCTCGCGGATCACCTTGGCGGTGTTGCCGCTATCGACCAAATCATCGACCACCAGGAAACCTTCGCCATCCCCATCAACCTTCTTCAGCACGTGCAGATCGCGCTGGCTATCGTGGTCGTAGCTGGAGATGCAGATGGTATCGACGAAACGGATCCCCAGTTCACGAGCCATCAGGGCAGCCGGTACCAGACCACCGCGGCTGACAGCGATAATGCCTTTCCACTGGGAAGCAGGCAGTTGACGGCGAGCCAGACGACGGGCCTCGCGTTGCATATTGTCCCAGGAGACATAAAACTTTTTGTTACTCATCGACGTTTCAACCATTTCAAGATTAAACAAGGGATCTATTGCCGGGCACCACGTGTTTACCGGCCTCCTCCTCGGGCATCCTCGCCCATCCATCCCCCAGTCAGAACCGGGCTTTGGCGGAGTCACTACACCCAGGCTGTTTCTGCCTCCCGCATGGCGCTGAATGTTACCGCGGTTGCCACCGAATTGCGACGGCAACCTGAGTGCAGTGTGAGCGAATTTCCAGCTCGCCCTATCGCATATCGATGCCAGGATAACAAAAGCCGCCCATTCGGGCGGCTCGAATCCAGGCTCGTCTGAGGATCAGACGCCGGAGAAAACCAGGTGGGCCAGGAACAGAACAGCCAGAACCCAGACGCTGACGCTGACATCCTTGTAACGACCACTCAGCAGCTTGATAGCGGCATAAGAGATGAAGCCCAGCTCGATACCATGAGCAATCGAGAACGACAATGGCATCATCAGGGTCACCACGGCGACCGGAGCAGCTTCCGTCAGATCGTCCCAGTCAACCTTGGCCAGGGAGGACATCATCAGGATGGCCACATAGAACAGGGCACCAGCAGTTGCATAGGCCGGAACCATACCCGCCAGCGGCGAGAGGAACAGGGCCAGCAGGAACAGGGCACCAACGGTGACTGCGGTCATACCGGTACGGCCACCGGCGGCAACCCCGGAGGCGCTCTCGATGTAACTGGTAGTGGAGGATGTACCCAGTACGGCACCAGCAACGGTGGAAACCGCATCAGACATCAGAGCCTTGCCCAGACGCGGCAGACGACCCTGCTTGTCCAGCATGCCTGCCTTATCGGCAACGGCAATCAGAGTGCCCGAGGTGTCAAACAGGATGACGAACAGGAAGGCAAACACCACGGAGAGCATGGCGAAGTTGAACGCCCCCTCGGCAGTGGTGAAACCACTGGTCAGATCCAGTTGCATGAAGGTCGGAGCCAGGCTTGGCGGCATCGCCATCACACCGGTGAACTTCACATCGCCAAAGGCCAGGCCCAGAGCGGTGATGATCAGGATGGAGTAGAGAACCGCACCCTTGATGTTCTTATGGGACATGGCAATGATCAGGAAGAAACCGAGAACTGCCAGCGCTGGTTGCAGACTGGTCAGATCGCCCAGACCGACTATGGTGGCCGGGTTGGCAACGACGATACCCGCGTTCTTCACCGCGATCAGGGCCAGGAAGAGGCCGATACCGGCGCCAATGCCGATCCGCAGGCTGTTGGGGATCGAGTTGACGATCCACTCCCGCACCTTGAACATGCTCAGGATCAGGAAGGCGATCCCGGAGAGGAACACGGCGCCCAGCGCCACCTGCCAGGAATAACCCATGCCCATCACAACACCGAAGGTGAAGAAGGCGTTCAGACCCATGCCCGGAGCCTGAGCAACCGGGTAGTTGGCATACAGACCCATAATGAAAC
This sequence comes from Aeromonadaceae bacterium, assembly GCA_018059485.1. Classification (GTDB taxonomy): domain Bacteria; phylum Pseudomonadota; class Gammaproteobacteria; order Enterobacterales; family Aeromonadaceae; genus Pseudaeromonas. The sequence continues at coordinate 7,099 of JAGOXX010000043.1, forward strand.
AGCCGAAAGCCGCTGCCAGACAGGTCGCCACAAAGACGGCACCCTGATCCATGCCGGTCTGCGCCAATATGCTCGGGTTGACGAAAATGATGTAGGCCATGGTCAGGAAGGTGGTTACCCCTGCCAACAGTTCAGTGCGAACACAGGTATTGTGTTCAGAGAGTTTAAACAGTTTCTCTAACATGGATTTCTCGGTTCCTTGGAGATGGAGTGACATTCCTGAATGAATCGAGGGCTGAGCGCCCACCGACGACACGGGTAACGTGACCATTCAGCACAAACGGCTACCCAGAGAATGGTTAGACCTTATGATTGTTGCCGAGTCCAACCTATTGCCCGTGAGGTTTCATGCTGGATGCAAAATTCGGGCACAATTATAAAGAGGCCCAACCAGCCATGCCAGCACAAAAAAGAGGATCGACTGTTGAAAATCTCACCATGCGTCGCAGAAGAATCCAAATGAATCGAGTGGCAAGCCGAACAGCCCAACTTTTCGTGCAGATTCGACCCATTGACCACATTTTTTTGACGGATACTCCGCATCACACACCAAATACCTGGCTAGCCAGTTCCACTCCATCGAGACATATCACCAGACGATAAAGAACAGGCAGGATAATCAATTCACGCCAGACACTATGCTGACATAAGCCACTGGAGCAGGGTATGATGCCTCTATTCTGGGCCATACTGCCGCGATAGGAGCTTAACGTGACCGCATTGACCGATCTCTCCCCGAACCTGTTGTGGTTCTTCTTTGACAAGATTTGTTCGATTCCCCACCCGTCCAAACATGAAGCCGCATTGAGCGCCTGGATCCAAAACTGGGCCCAAGAACAGGGGCTCAAGGTACAGACTGATGCAGTCGGCAATATCATCATCAAGAAGCCAGCCACCCCGGGCATGGAAAATCGCAAAGGCGTCGTGTTGCAGGCCCATATCGACATGGTGCCTCAAGCCAATGCCGACACCGCCCATGACTTCACAACCGATCCAATCCGCGCCTATGTGGATGGCGAGTGGGTTCGCGCCACGGGAACCACGCTGGGTGCCGATAACGGCATTGGTGCTGCAGCTTGTCTGGCGGCGCTGGCCGATCCCCATCTCAAACATGGCCCCCTGGAAGTGCTGCTGACCATCGACGAAGAAGCTGGCATGACCGGAGCCTTTGGTCTGGAGCCGGGCCTGCTGGATGGCGAGATCTTGCTGAACACCGACTCAGAGCAGGACGGCGAGGTCTATATGGGCTGCGCCGGTGGCATCGATGCCAATATCCATTTCGGTTTCACCGCAGAAGCCATCCCCAGCGGCTGGCAGGCCTATCAGCTGCAAGTCAAAGGGCTGCGCGGTGGTCACTCCGGTTGCAACATCCATGAAGATCGCGGCAATGCCAATAAACTGCTGGCCCGCCTGTTACTGACCCTGAGCCAGCAACTACCGCTGCGCTTGAGCCACATCGAAGGGGGCACCCTGCGTAACGCCATCCCGCGTGAGGCCCAAGCCCTGTTGTTGGTTCCTGCCGACCAAAGCGCCGAACTGGCGACTCGTCTGGAGCAACATGCAGCCCTGCTGCGCCAGGAGCTCAGCGAAGTGGACAGCAACCTGCAGATCCTCCTGCAAGATGCCGCTCAACCGGCAACATGCCTCGACAGCGATACTCAGAGCCGCCTGCTGGCCGCCCTAGTTGCCTGTCCAAATGGCGTCATCCGGATGAGCCAGGCGATTGCCGGTGTGGTCGAGACCTCGACCAACCTGGGGGTCATCAAGACCGAGGGCGAACAGGTATTCGTCCAATGTCTGATCCGTTCGCTCAATGACGAGGGTCGTCGCTATGTCGAGCAGATGACCCACTCCCTCTTCACGCTGGCCGGTGCACGCTGCGAGCTGCGTGGCGGCTACCCAGGATGGGCGCCGGATCCGGCATCGCCCATCATGCAGCTGTTGCGCGACACCCATCAGACCCTGTTTGGCCAACTGCCCGAAGTCATGGTGATCCACGCCGGTCTGGAATGTGGCCTGTTCAAGGCCTCCTACCCGCACTGGGATATGGTCTCTTTCGGACCCACTATCCGCGGCGCCCACTCACCCGATGAGAAGGTGCACATCCCGGCCGTCGCCCGTTTCTGGCAACTGCTCACGGCCCTGCTGGCGACGATCCCGACCAAGGCGTAACCCGGTCAGGCAGAAGCAAGGATTATTTGGACATAAAGGCGCTACGGCGCCTTTTTTCTTGCTCCCGGCTGGAGTAGAGTGGCGCAGCCTTGAGTCCATCCACCAGCCATACCGATGAATACGTTTTATCCAATTTTCCTCAGCCTCGCGTTTTTGATCCCGTTCAGCCCCGTCGGCGGCTACCTGTGGCAGCAGAGCCAACAGCTTGGCAACGATCTGATGCAACAGAGCCAGAGTCTCAGTCAGCAAGGCTGGGTGCAGGCCACAACCATCACACAGCAAGTCAATGGCTGGTTCGGTGAAAAATACCAAGGCGCCCGGCAGTATATGGCCCAGGGTAGCGATGCCTGTGTGCAAGCAATCGACCACAGTCATCAGGTTGTTCAGCAAGAGATGTCCTCGAGCCGTGACAGCCTGCAACAGCAGTGGCAACTCACGCAGCAGACGCTCAGCCACCACTGGCAAGCGGGGCTGCAGACGGTGCAGAGCAAGAGTCTCGGCGTATGGCATACGGCGGCCGAAAGCGGCGAGCGACTGGGCGACGCCTTGCACGGGGTCTTTGAGCAAGGGCTCTTGGGTTCAGAAGCCGCGGCCGATGACAACCCGGATCCAAACCAGCAGTCATTGGCTGCCAATGATCCCGAGCCCACGCTTCCTTAAGCACGACATCCCCTGAGGCAAAGCATCCTCTTGAGCTCGGCCTATCGGCGTTGATTAGAATGTCAACGACAGCTGCGGATCTTCAACCACCTCGGCAGGCTGCGGCAGACTGACCACCAGCCCCACCAGGCGTACCGACTTCCCCTCACCTCGCCCCCAGGCTTCGCGCAACAGATTTAGAAACAGACCCGTATCCAGGTGGCTGCTCGCCCGCTCCACCGTGGTCTGTTGAAAATCGGCAAACTTGACCTTGACCCCTTGCCGCACGATGCGGCCATCCGGCACATGACGTCGTAACCGTGGCCAGAGAGTCTGCTCCAGCTGGGCCAAGACGGGATACGCCTCTTCGATGCGCTGCAAATCACTCGGAAGCGTCAACTCGACGCCGACCGACTTGCGCACCCGGCTAACCTCGACGGGACTCTCGTCAATGCCATGGGCCCGCGCCAGCACCATCTGCCCGAGCTTGCCAAATCGCAGCAAGAGTTCACTGGCCGGATAGGCCTGGACATCCGCCCCGCTATGCAGCCCCAAAGCGGCCAGACGCTCGGCACTCTTCTGACCGACACCCGGGATCTTCTGCAGCGGCAGCGCCGCCACGAAGGCGGCAACCTGTTCAGGACGGATGACGAACAGGCCATCGGGTTTATTCAAATCCGAGGCGATTTTGGCCAGGAACTTGTTCGGTGCAACACCCGCCGAAGCGGTTAACCCTAACTCGTGGCGAATATCGGTCCGGATCGCCTCGGCTATCCGGGTGGCGCTACCACGGCACAGGGGGGAATCGGTCACATCCAGATAAGCCTCGTCCAACGACAGGGGTTCAACCCTGTCGGTATAACGCTCAAAGATGGCTCTCAGCTGTGCCGAGACCTGCTGGTAAACCCCCATGCGACCAGGAAGCAGGGTCAGGCTCGGACACAAACGACGGGCATGGGCCGTTGCCATCGCCGAACGCACGCCGAAACGCCGCGCGACGTAGTTACAGGTGGCGATCACCCCACGTCGCTCAGCCGCGCCGCCAATCGCCAGCGGAACCTCACGCAGTGCCGGGTTGTCGCGCATCTCGACCGCCGCAAAGAAGCAATCCATGTCGATATGAATGATCTTTCGCATAAAGTTTGACTGTATATAAAACCAGTATTTTTACTTTACGCCATTCATCCCATCGAACCAAGGGCCCTCGATGAAAAAGGCGCTGTCCCAATTGCCTGTTGAGAAATTCTGCACCATCGACAAGGTGGCGCACGCTGACACGCCGTGAACCCATCCATGGGGGCTCCGCCGCGCCATCCCTGGCGCAGAGGGTCAGCTTAGCGCTACCTAAGTCGCTGTGGTCATTCGGAACCGCTAGTTTGAGGGATGGAGTCTGGATGAAAAGCAGACCGTTGACGGCAGGAATGCCGTCATCGAGGCTACAAGGAAGTATTCACGACGTGTCTGCGTTCGTCCGGACTCCAGGCCGACATCTGATGGATCAATCAACGCATAACTGGGACATAGCCATAAAAAACAGCCACTCCAGCC
>JAGOXX010000162.1 GCA_018059485.1 Aeromonadaceae bacterium
CGCCCGCCACGGCATGCCCAACAGCCTCTCCGAGCTGACCCGCCACACCTGTCTGGTGGGCAACAGCGACGAGTGGCACTTCACCCTGGATGGTCGCCCCCACAGCGTGCGGGTGCGCGGCCTGTTGCAGTGCAACAGTGGCCACGCCCTGCTGGATGCGGCGCTCAAGGGGATCGGCATCATCCAGCTGCCGGATTACTACGTGAGCGACCATCTGGCCCGAGGGGAGCTGATCGAGCTGCTGCCCGAACTGCGGGCCCCGGCCGAGGGGATCTGGGCCCTCTATCCCCACAACCGCCACCTCTCCCCCAAGGTGCGGCTGCTGGTGGACTACCTCGCTGAGCGGCTGAGCGATCCTCACCAACCGGCACTGGTGATGCCGAGAGGCTAGAGCGTTCCCCGCCCGTAGACTCACCGGCGGCTGGCGGCAAACCCTCTGGCCGAAAAATGAAAAAAAGCCTGAACAGAACGACCTGTCCAGGCGTGATCCCCTCAGGGCTGAGGGACCTAGTGCACTACGGAAGTGTCTACCTGTGTTTTCGGGCGGGGCGCCAGCCAGATGGCAAACGCAGCCACGAAAAACAGCACGGCAATAATCATGAAGATCTTGTTGGTGGCCACCATCACGCTTTGGCCTTGCAGCAGCCACTCCAGGGTGTCTTTGCTCTGCTCCCCGGCACCTGCCATCTGCATCGCCTGGGTGGTGTCGCCCGCGCGGTCGGTCAGTCCGGCCAGTTCAGCCCGCACATAGCGGGTCTCGCGCTCCCAGCCGGTGTTGACCATGGAGGTGGCCACCGCGCCGGAGAGCGTCCGGATAAAGTTCATCAAACCGGCGGCGGACTCCATTTCACGGGCGAGCACGCTGCCCAGCGCAATGCCGGTGAGCGGCACAAAGAACAGCGGCATGCCGATCCCCTGAAAGAACATGGGGAAGCTTATCTGCCAGAAGGTCATGTCCATGTTGGCGTGGCTGCGGTAGAGGGTCCAACCGCCCAGCCAGAGCACACCGATAAACACCATGGGCCGCGGATCGATCTTGGTCGCCAGATTGGCAATCAAGGGCGCCAGGAACACCGCCAGAATCCCCATCATGGCCGTTGAATAACCGGCGATGGTGGCGGTATAGCCCATGTAGATCTGCAGCCACAGCGGGGTCAGTACCGTGATGCCGAAAAAGGCACCAAAACCGAGTGACAGGGTCAGCATACTGGTGCGATAGCCCCGATGACGGAACACCCGCAAATCGACCACCGGATTGCGCTCGGTCAGCTCCCAAATCAGGAAGGCGACAAAGCCGATGGCCGCGATGATCGCCAGGGTCACAATCCGGGTCGATTCGAACCAGTCGTGATCCTTGCCCTCATCGAGCATGATTTGCAGCGCCGCAACCCAGACGATCAGCAACACCAGTCCCACCTTGTCGATAGGCAGCTTGAGGGTCTTTGATTCGAACGGTCGCAACAGCTTCCAGCACATCACCCCGGCCAGCAGGGCAAACGGCGCCTTCACATAGAAGATGTAGGGCCAGCTGTATTGGTCACACAGGATCCCGCCCAGAATCGGCCCCATGATTGGTGCGACCAGCGTGGTCATGCTCCAGATCCCGATCGCCGCGTGCGCCTTGTCCTTGGGGAAAATGCGCATCATCAGGGTCTGCGACAGTGGCATCAGCGGCCCCCCGCACAACCCGAGAAAGACCCGAAACAGCACCAGCATGTTCATGCTGGTGGCCATGCCGCACAGCAGCGAGAACAGACCAAACAGGATAAAGCAGGTAGCAAACACCCGGATCGGACCAAAGCGCGACGCCAACCAGCCGGTCAGCGGCACCGAGATCGCCTCGGCTACCGCATAAGAGGTGATGACGTAGGTGCCCTGGCTGGTCGAGGTGCCCAGACTACCGGCAATGTTGGAGACAGACACGTTGGCGATGGTGGTGTCGAGCACCGCCAGGAAGTTGGCCATCGCCAGGATGCCAGCGCCTAATGCCAGTTGTGCTCCGCGCAGCGGAGCCGGCTCAGCGACGTGTTGCATCACGTATCTCCTCAGCCCTGCTTGCGGTCATCGGTGTGGGTACGCTCGGCCAGTGCCGGACCGGGCGCCTCGGCACGGGTATCAATGGTGGCGATCATCGACAGCCCCACCTGCAACGGGCGACTGGCAAGCTCGGTGGGGTCGAGCTCGATACGAACCGGCAAACGCTGCACCACCTTAATCCAGTTACCGGTGGCGTTCTGGGCCGGGATCATGGCAAACGCCGAGCCGGTGCCGCCGGAGAAGCCGCTCACCGTGCCGTGATAGACCACTTCGTTGCCATAGAGGTCAGCGGTGATCTCGACCGGCTGGCCGATCTTGACGCTACGCAGCTCCACCTCCTTGAAGTTGGCATCCACGTGCACGGTATGCAGGGGCACCACGCTCATCAACGGTGCGCCAATCTGTACGCGCTGACCCACCTGTACCTGACGCTTGGCGATCACACCATCGACGTTGGCAAAAATGCGGGTCCGTGACAGATCGACCCTGGCCTGTTCAAGACGGGCCTTGGCCAGCAGCACTTCCGGGTTGGTATCCACCGTGGTGTCCTGGATCAGCGCCGCATTGGCCTTTTTCGAGCCGATGGTCGAGTGTACGTTGGCCACGCTTTGCGCCGAGGAGGCGCGCGCCGCGCTCAGATTGGCCTGGGCCTGAATCAATCCATTGCGGGCATTGGTCAGCTCTTCGCCCGATACCGAGCCGGAGGCCTGCAGGGCGGCACGACGGTCAAAATCCACCCTGGCCCGATCCAGATCGGCTTGAGCCGCCTGGAGTTGCGCCTGGGCTCGCAGTTGGTCGGCCTCGCGCGCCTTCACCTGCGCCGCCAGCCCTTCGTCATTGGCCTGGTAGCTGTGTACCCGCCGCTTGGCCAGCGCCAGATCGGCCTCAGCCTGTGCCAATGCCAATTGGGCATCGGTGTCATCGATCTCGACCAGCAGGTCACCCTTACGGACATGCTGGGTATCGACCACCTCAATACGCTTGATGATCCCGCCCACCGCCGGAGTGACCTCGGCCAGCTCGACCGCGGTGTAGGCGTTGTCGGTCGAGACATAATGCGAGCCGACGAAATACCAGTAAGCGCCATAACCACCGGCCGCGACCGCAACGGCGGCAGCCAGCCCGATAAAGCCACGACGCCGCCGGGCATTGGCCTCACGGGCATCAAACGTCTGCTCAGCAGCGGAGTCGGAGTGTTGAACTTGTTGCGACATACAATTGAATTTCCTGTCTTTTATCAAGAGTGGGCAACGCTGTAACCCGCACCCAGTGCGTGGACCAGCGAGACATCAATGGAGAGAGCACGGGCCTGCATGTTGACCAGTACCTGACGGCTCTGCAGCAAGGCTGCCTCGGCACTGAGCACATCCAGGTAGGTAGACAACCCGCCCTTGTAGCGGTTATTGGCAATCCGGTAGGCATCTTCGGCCGCATC
>JAGOXX010000163.1 GCA_018059485.1 Aeromonadaceae bacterium
ACCCTTGCCCCCGCCTGTCGGGGGCCTTTTTATGGGCAATGCCCCTGTTGCCTGTCGTGAATCCATGCCACATCGACACGGTGGCGCACGCTGACTAAATTGCCAGCGATGCCAGACCCCAGCGGGTTCGTAAGCTACGCTCGCCTCCTACAACATCCCCCCCAAATTCCATCCATCCGCCGGTAGGAGCGACCGCAGGTGGCGAACTGAATCCATCAACGCCTAGCTGGGACAGAGCCTTTTTTGGCATGCAGATCCTCGGTGGTCTGAGCCACGGTACCGCACCGAGGCGACCGTCGACATGAGCCAAGGAAACCAAGGGCAAGACGAGCATCGACACACCAGAAACTCCGTCACTACTGCCAAAGTGCGAGCAAGATCCCATACCGCGCGCGAGGGGGGCCTGCCACCACAAAAAGCAGTGTAACGCGAATCACCGTTAGTGTAATTTTACACAAAGAGGGATGTAACCCTTTGCATTCATCATGGGGTGATTTTAAATCTTCATGCGAGATTGCACCTGGTGAATTACGCATTAATCGTTATATATCAGCATGCTACGCAATTGCCTTTCTTAAGTGGCAGCAGAAGAAATGGCCATTCAGGGATGAGTGGCGCCAATGTAATCGATATCAATGGTGACCGTATGAAAAGTAGCTCAATCATCCAACGGATACTCTTTGGCTTCGGCTTCATCATAGCGCTGATGATTCTAGCGGTGGTGATGGCCCTGCACGCAGGGCAACGACTGGCCTCGCAAGTCGATATTCTGGCTGGGCAAGTCGCCCCGACTCTGGTGCAGAGCCGCTCGGTCACGCGCGATCTCTTTTCGGAAGACAAAGAGCTGCTCAATCTGCTGGCCCAGCAAGAGAGTGAGAGTGTGCGCAATGGTAAGGCGCGCTTGCAGCAGTGGCAGGACGCCTTCACTAAGGATCTGAATACGTTGCGCGACAAATCACGCAACCACGCCCCCATACTGGAAAAAATCGGTGAGCTCGAGGAGCAGCAAGCCATCTACTGGCAGCTGGCCTCCCAACTGGTTGATGACTATGCCGCCAACCTGAGCAATCAGCAGAAGGTGGCCAACAAAAACGACCTGACCACCGATAGCAAGCGTCTGATCAAGGAGATGTCACTACTGGTTGCCCCCCTAGGTACCCACTACACGGTGGGGCTGAGTCACAACCTGGCTAACAACCTGGAGCTGCTGGTCGATGCGACCCTCGAAGCCCTCAAACAAAACGATGCCCGGCAAGTCGGCCAGCGTCTGAATGCCAACCGTCAGTTGGTTGAAAAAATGCAGGCCCAACGCAAGGAGCTGGCTGGCGAACTGCTCAAGCAGGAGAGCGCCTTCGGCGGCAGCATCAATTTTGAAGCCTCGCTCGGCAAGGCACTGGATCAGCTGATCAAGGCCACCTCGGGTGACCAGGGTCTGCTCGCCCAACATCTGCAACTCACCGAACAGAGCAGCCAGTTGCGCAATCAGAGCCAGCAGGCCAGCCGCATCATCGACTCTGTGCTTGGCATGCTCGCCGACATTGACACCGCCATCGACCAGCAGTTGCAGACCCGGGTTCAGGAGTCCCAACAGGTACTGGTTCAGCTCAAATCCGTGCTGTTCATCGGTCTGTTGATCGCCCTGCTGCTGGCGGGTGTCGTGCTGTGGCGAGTCATCGACTCCATCCGCACGCCGATGCGCCAGACACTCAAGGTTCTCGATGCCCTGAGTCAGGGCGACATGACCCAGCAGATCGCCTACAGCCGCAAGGACGAATTTGGCCGACTGGCCACCGGGATCAACGGGCTGGCCCAGCAGATGCGCGCCATGTTGTGTCAGGTGGTGCAGAGCGCCAATGAACTCGGCGCCGTCGCCGAGCGCAACCTGTCGACCCTGGAGACCACCCACCACCAGCTCGAGCAGCAACGGCTGGAAACTGCTGGTGTCGCTACCGCCATGGTCGAGATGGAGCACACGGTCGGCGATGTGGCCAATGCGGCCCATCACTCCCTGCAATCCGTGGTCGCCGTGACTCGTAAGGCTGACGAGGGGCGCTCCATCAGCGAAGGCACCATAGGTCGCATCAACCAACTCTCTGACCAGCTGCAAGACTCCCAGTTGGTGATCGAGAAGGTCCATGGCCTCAGCGTCGATATCGGCGGCATCCTGGATGTCATCAGCCAGATCGCCGAGCAGACCAACCTATTGGCCCTGAACGCGGCCATCGAAGCCGCGCGCGCCGGTGATCAGGGTCGCGGCTTTGCCGTGGTGGCCGACGAGGTCCGCAATCTGGCGCGACGCACCGCCTCCTCCACCTCCGAGATCCAGAACATGATCAACGCCCTGCAGTCGAGCGTGCGCCAAGCCGTCGAGGCCATCCGCGCCAGCGGCGAGGTCATGGCCATCTGTACCGAGGACAGCGAAAACACCAAACAGGCCATCGACACCATCTCCAACGAACTGCAGCACATCGCCGATCTCAGTAGCCAGATCGCGGCGGCAGCCGAGCAACAGCAGTGCACTAGCGCCGAAATTGCTCGCAACATGAACAATATCAACGGGATTGCCGACGAGAACCGAACTGCCTTGGATCAGGTCGGTCATACCAGCGAACAGCTGCAACAGCTCTCCCGCGAGCAACAAGCCCTGGTACATAAGTTCACCCTGTAAGCCCTCGGGATGGCGGTTCGCCGCCATCCCGAACGGCTCGCAGAGCCGCTGCCATAACGGCGGCTCTGCGAGCCGGGTCATCATGACCTGGTCACACTGACCACTGTTTAGCCTTGATGGAAGAGGAATTGATATGTTCAAGAAGATGATGTTGGTTGCAGGCCTGCTGTGCTGTGCCCTCCCCTCGCTGGCGGCCGATGCCGATAGCGCCGAGACCCGTGCCATATTCCTGCGCGGTGAAATGAATAACTGGGAAGCCCCCAAGGCTCAACAACTGCAACAGGTCGAAGCTGGAGTACTGAGCGTCAAGGCCGCCCTGCAAGCCAGTCATGGTGCCTATAAGTTCAAGTTCGCCGATGAGAAGTGGAAGGGCGACAGCACCTATGGCGTGTTCGATCCGACCAGCAAGGTTGAACTCGATACCCCGGTGGTCATCAAGTCTGGCTATCAGTGGGGCGACATCAAGTTCACACCGCCAGCCGATGGCACCTATGAGTTCGTACTGGACCGCCGTGACGCCAGCAAGGTGCAGGTGATCGTGAAAAAAGCGGGCTAAGGGCGAGCGACTTGGCTTCTTGGGGCCTGAACCTTTCGGCTCAGGCCCGGATCCCCTCTTAAGTTGTCCAGAATCCCTGGCTGCGGGAACCATTGACAGCCACTGACTGCATAAGCCAACGGGATGGTTTATGCAGTCAGGCTTCGAGAAAAGTCTGACCAGACGACCCGCAGAGGTCTACACAAGTACCCAACAGGAGGTTGCAAATGAAATACACGCTCAAGGCTCTTAGTTGTCTGGCGATGGC
>JAGOXX010000164.1 GCA_018059485.1 Aeromonadaceae bacterium
CGGGAGGTCAGCAGCACTTCGCGGGTCACCTTGGCGGTGACGAACGGGTTGCCGTCGCGGTCACCCCCCATCCAGGAGGCGAAACGGACCGGCGCCACATCCAGCGGCAGACGGATGCCGAAATTCTCCTGCAGACGCTCGTCGAGCTGACGCATGAAGTTCGGGATGGCCGGCCACATGTTGTTTTCGATCATGGCGAAGCCCCACTTGGCTTCGTCGACCGGGGTCGGACGCTGTTCGCGGATTTCGTTGGTGTGCCAGGCCTGATTGATCAGCTGTTCGATGCGGTGCAACAGGAAGTTGCGTTCGCGCTCGGTCAGGTCGCACAGCTCCAGCTGTTCCAGACACTCGTTGAGCTGAACGTGCTTGTGGATCAGGGTGCGACGAGTGACTTCCGTCGGGTGAGCGGTCAGCACCAGCTCGATATCCAGTTCGCGGACGGCTTGCAGGATCTCCTGCTCGTTGGCCTTGCTGGCCTTGAGCTTGGCAAACAGGTGATCCAGGGCGTCGGCGCCCAGATGTTCCTCGTTGTGCCGGGAGATGGTGTGGAACTGCTCGGCCACGTTGGCCAGGTTCAGAAACTGACTGAATGCCCGAGCTACCGGCAGCAACTCTTCGTCGCTCAGACCGTGCAGGATATCGATCAGTGTTTGTCGTGCCTCTTCATTTCCTTGGCGAGAGGATTTGGACAACTGCCGGATGGTTTCGATCTTTGCCAGAAACTCATCACCCAGATGATCCTTGATGGTCTTGCCTAATAGCTGACCCAACAGGCCCACGTTGCCACGCAGTGCCGCGTACTTCTCATGCATATCGTCCGTTCCTTCCCTTTTGTTGTGAGGATTACCACAAAATTGCCCTCACCGGCCGAGGGTACAATCTATCCGCAATGGGTGAGCCAGGTCAAATATTGAGCCCGCTAAAAGTGCAAATTTATGCGATTTCTGCCCAGAAGTGGTTCACAGGCAGAATTTCCGTATCAGATGCTGCAACACTTCGGTGGTCGGCGTGACAAACGAGAGGTCGAGATATTCATCCGGCTGGTGGGCTTGCGTGATATATCCGGGGCCGAGCACCAGGGTGTCACAACCGAGCTGCTGCACGAAGGGGGCTTCGGTGCAGTAGTTGACTGATTCGGCGCTGTGGCCCGTGGCCAGCTCTGCTTCCCGCAGCAGGGGCGAGTTTTCGTCGCAGGCATAGGGTGGGATCGGCTCATGCATGTGGCTGATGTGCAGACAACCCGGGTGGCACTCGTGCACCTCGTTGAGATTGGCCTGCAGCAGCCCGATCAGCTCCTCCGGCGAGACTCCGGGGATGGGGCGCAGATCGATCTGCAACTCGCAACAGCCACAGATGCGGTTCGGGCTGTCACCACCGTGAATGGCGCCAAAGTTCAGGGTCGGGTAGGGCACCTGGAAATGGGAATTGTGGTATTTTTCCTTCAATTCACGCTGTAGCCCACTGAGCTTACCCAGCACCTTCTGCATGATTTCGATGGCATTGACCCCGTTGGCCGGATCCGAGCTGTGACCGCTCTTGCCGGTGACGCGGATCGATTCGGACATGTGCCCCTTATGCATCATCACCGGCACCAAGCCGGTTGGCTCGCCGATCACCGCATAGTCGGGGCGGATGCTGTGAGCGCGAGCGATGGCTTGTGCTCCTGCCATGGTGGTCTCTTCATCGGCGGTGGCCAGGATGCGTAGCGGCTTCTTGATCTGGCTCAGGTCCATCCCCTGCACGGCGGCGACTATAAAGGCAAAAAAACCCTTCATGTCGATGGTGCCGAGTCCATACAGGCGGTCACCCTCTTGGGTCACGGTGAAGGGATCCCGGCTCCAGCGACCCGCATCGAACGGTACCGTATCCGTATGGCCGCTCAACAGCAGCCCGCCTTCCCCGGAACCCAGGGTGGCAATCAGGTTGAACTTGCCCGGTAAGTCAGCGATCGGCGTAATTTCGATGTGGAATCCGAGCTGGGTGAACCAGTCGGCCAGCAGTTGAATGACCCCCTGATTGCTCTGATCCCAAGCCGGATCTGTGCTGCTAATCGACGGAATCGCGATGATATCGCGGTATAACTTAAAAAAATCGAGATTTGCCATACATCCTCCTTGCACCCCACATGCTAATTTGATAAATAATATAAATGCAAGTTCGATGCATAAATATTAAGATGCATCGCGCGCTGAAACTGTAGGGATCATTTGTAAGGCAATGTTGATGTTCTGTCACCGCTAAACTGTCGGCTTCTCAACATTTGTTTACCGCTGCATAGTCTTGCAGACCTTGTTTCCCGTTATACCCTGAATTCTCAAACTCTGCTGAGCCATTACGGAAGTTGCCATGCTGAATGTTGTCATTATTGGAGCCAGTGGTTATGCCGGTGCAGAACTGGCGGCCATGGTACAGAAACACCCCCACCTGAACCTCAAGGGGCTCTATGTCTCTGCCAACAGTCAGGATGCCAATAAGCCTTTTTCTGCGCTTTACCCGCGTTTTCTCGGTATCGTCGATCTGCCGATCCAGCCGTTGACCGATGAGGGGATGGCCGAAGCCAAGCAGGGTACTGACCTGGTCTGTCTGTGTACCGCCCATGAGGTGAGCATGGATCTGGCACCGCAATTTCTGGCGGAAGGCATCAAGGTATTCGATCTCTCCGGCGCCTTCCGCGTCGAGCAAGAAGGGTTTTACGACCAGTATTACGGCTTCGCCCACAACCAGCCGGAGTGGCTGGAGAAGGCGGTCTATGGCCTGGCCGAGTGGAATGAAGAGGCCATTGCTCAGGCCGAGCTGATTGCCGTGCCCGGTTGCTATCCGACCGCTTCGCTGTCGGCGCTCAAGCCTCTGATGGCGGCCGGTCTCATCAAAGCGGGAACCACCCCCATCATCAATGCGGTCTCCGGGGTGTCCGGTGCCGGTCGCAAGGCGGCCATCAATACCAGTTTCTGCGAAGTGAGCCTCAACCCCTATGGCGTCTTCAAACACAGACACCAGCCGGAAATCAGTCACCATCTGGGCACCAAGGTGGTGTTCCAACCCCATCTGGGGAACTTTGCCCGCGGCATCCTGGCCACCATCTATGTACAACTGGCCGAGGGGGTGACCGCCGAGCAGGTGGATGCTGCCTATGCCGCCGCCTACGAAGGCAAGCCAATCGTCCGTCTGAGTGGCCAATGGCCCTCGATTGCCGGGGTGGCGGGGACACCTTTCTGTGATCTGCACTGGCAGGTCGAAGGGGATCAGCTGATCATCGGCTCGGCGATCGATAACCTGCTCAAGGGCGCTTCGGCGCAAGCGATGCAGTGCATCAACATCAATTACGGATTTGAACAGACCTGCAGTCTGATTTAACGGAGCAAATGGAAATGGCCAACAACACCCTGATCATCAAGCTCGGCGGCGCTCTGCTGGAGAGCGACGAAGCCCTTGGCGCCCTGTTCGACGGACTGAC